>NZ_BAWW01000057.1 GCF_000875975.1 Parachlamydia acanthamoebae
AAGCGCAAAAGCGATGGCGAAAATTAAAAGGTCATGAGTTGATTAACAAACTGATTTTGGGTGTGCAGTTTAAAGATGGGGAAGAAGTCTTTAATATGAAATACACAGCTTAATTTTTAACAAGCTGGATGCGCTATTAGATGCTCAAAACACAACATTTGACAATATCTCTGGTTAATTGCGTCAATTTTGATGGCATTAAATGTTTGTTTCTCGTTTTTGCGTCTGTTGCAAGCCTTCTTACAACCATAAAATGTCAGATACTACTCATCAAATCGATAAACATTTTGTATTGTCGAGGAGCTTTTATTTTTGGAACGGGACAATCATAGAGAATCAAAATTCGTTTACTCTCAATATAGTCGGGAAGAAATCCAATTCTCATACTTTGTTCAGCTAGGCGTTCGATGACTTCCCTGCTAGATACTATCTACAAAGGTTCATTTCAACGGCATGATCATTGAAATATTGCTTAAGCAATGAAGCTCCTTTTCTCTCTTCACTGAGCATAAACTTAGTTACAGGTTGTCCGACTAGCTTTTGGCCAATTATAGGCGATGTTCTCCGCTACCATGAAAGGCCGAAAAATCTTCATTCTCGAGAACAATCCCAAAATTCACATACCTGTTTTAACAAGTTTAATAACTATATCTGTATAGCCAAATCTGAGAGTCGGTTCCACGGCTTCCCTCTTCTTAAGAACGTTTACAGGATTTCATTATATGGCTATTAAAATCCCTTTAAGAATGTGTACTCGGCATCGGTAAAGGTTCTAAGTTTTGCATAATGCGAAAGAAGTTCATGATATCATAAGCTTCTTGGCTCTCTTCGCGTGGCTCCTCTAATCTTTTACAATTTTTGATACTTGCCGCTGGATTAGAAAAATCTTTAATCACATGCTGATATGGATCACTGACAAGATTATTCGAGATGATCAAATCAGGATAGTTTTCTTGTTCTGCTAGCTTCCACAAATCTTCCCCACCAAAAAGAGCAAAATATACATCACGAGGAGTTAAAGAGATCTCCTCTTTTTCCAGTTCTAGTCTTGCGAGATTTTGCATCACTTCCAATCTTTCCAATTGTGCACACCAAGAATCTTCCGAAATACAAGAGTAATTTCGAGCATTTTCATGGTATTCTTGAAAAACTGAAATAAAATTTGGATGTGTTAATGTTAATAGAGTCGCGCGTTCAAATGGCTGTGCATTTTGGGGAAGGCCTAAAACCCACATCCTACATGTAATAATAGACTTGTAAACAGTTGATTTGCGCTCTTCATCGATGTTTTCATAGCCTAACACGACTTCGTTACCCTTTAGTTTATTAAAGGGATTCAGCATTTCTTCCAAATCAATTTCGTAGATCTTTTCAATTTTTTGGTTATCTTCAGATAGTTTGAGAAGGTAATTATTGAAATGTCCGGCGGCTATTCCTTTAATAAAACCACTTAAAGTAAGCATGTGCACATGGTTTTTTTGAACGTCTAAGAGTAATTTGGCACCTTTAGGATTGTAGAAATCAAATCCAGTCTTTGAATTTTGGATAAACTTTTGAATCGTTCCATGTGACTCTTTTTGATTTACTACAAAAGTGACTGCTAGGGTTGTGGGAACACGTTTCAAGCCGAGAATTTGATCTTGCTCATATCCAATGATTTCATGCTCCCAAACACTGGCTTTTAAATACATTTCTGGTAGAAGCTTAGTCTTGAACGTATTGTAATATTCAGGGTCAGAATGTTTTAAAATGGCAAATGTTTTACCTGCTAAATCGATAAACGCGTATGAAGGGCTGTGTCCATAGGATTCTCTTTTTTCGATACGATAGTTGTTGAATTGTTTAATTTTGCGTAATAATTTTTCTATTTTTTTATTCGTCTGGTAAGCATTTCCATGCAAATGTTGGAGTGAAAGTTGCAAATTCCATTTCAAAACTTGCCTCACACTCTCGGTGCCGTAAGATGGTTTCGAGAGCTCTTTCGCAATGTTTATTAAGTGATCAGTTCCATCTGTCGAAGACAGGGTGGAAAGCTGTGACAACGCTTCTTGGGTGTTTCCTCTTTTGATCAAATTTAAAATTTGTTCTAGCGGAGTGATTGTTTCAAGCTTTTCAGAAGACAAGTCTAACTGTATGTCATTTCTAAAAGAAAAAGGTTGCAATATTTTAATGAGTGCAGGGATAGCGGAAGAAGTATTTTCTGCGAATTCAATTTTGAAAGAGGGATCAAAATCAATTTTATGTGCATATAAAGTTGTATTCATAAAATGCCTTTTGGGAAAAGATAATAAGTATTTTATCAAAAAAACAAGGTTGATTTCAATTATATTTTTAACTATCAAGGAATAAGCATTCTTTTGAAATTGATTGGTGGAGGTCAAGTATTTGATAATCTTATGTTTTTATTATTATCATTTTGTAATTAAAGTCGTTATGATGCTTCTTTTCACTTTAATTTAGCTTAGTAAAAATGAAACAATAACCTCACACGAAGAAAATGGATATCTGGCACAATTGATCGAACACATGAGCGACTTGCAAGCTGAAAAACAAGCTATGTATCATGCGAAGCAATGTTTTTTGGTGATTTCATGACAAACATTCTTTTAGACCCCTGTCGTTGTAACATGCTTGATATAGATGGGAAAATCTATGACTGTGTGTTCAGGCGTTTTCACTAAATTGTATGGAAGTATGGGAGAGTGAAATTAGAAGCATTTCTAGATGTTGAAGTCATTCACTGCGAAGAAAAGTGAAGGTCGTATACCAAGCAGCGGAGAAGCATTTAGAGAGATTGGCAAGTTTCTTTGCAAAATATCCAGCTCAGTTACTTGGGCAGTCAAATCCAACTGCAAATAGAGTAAGGAAACCAAATGAAGTATCATATCGAAGAGAATCTTTTAACAGAAGAAATGAAGAAGAGGATTTTTCAAGGATTCGCTCGGCAAGCAACCAATGCAATAAGCATCGATGGTCCTAGTGAAGACCTGATCTCTTTTGAAATTTATGATGGTTCCGATTTTGTCGGGACTGTTGTCGTACAGCTTTTTTGGGAACAACTCCACATCAAATTTCTTTTTATAGAAGAAAGATATCGCGGGCAAGGAATAGGTCGGTATTTGATGAATCATGCTCTGGAACATGGGAAAAAGCGAGGATGTCATTTTGCTTTTGTGGAAACGATGAATTTTCAAGCTGTGGAATTTTATCAAAGGTTAGGCTTTGTCACTGAATCTTCACGGGGTGGATATGCAAAAGATACTATCCTCCATTACCTCAAAAAGAGTTTGGCTGGTGCTTCAGTTATCAGAAAAATCACTAGGACGGGTGTTTATGGATTAGCCATAGCAGAGGACAAAGTTTTTTTGATCGAACAAAAGCATGGCCCATTTGCGGGGCGGCTAGATTTTCCTGGTGGGAGGATTGAATTTGGCGAATCCGTTGAGCAAGCGCTGCGTCGGGAATTTGCAGAAGAAGTGGCCATGTCGTTTATGTCATGTATTCTTTTTGATAATTTGACAACGACTACCGACGTTCCAAAAACTTCAGCACATGAATCCTATTGCTTTTATCAAATTGGAATGATTTATCGAATTGAAGGTCTTTTGCCTCTAAACAACTTGGAGCAAGAATTACAGCATATTTGGATTGATCCTAAAATGTTATCTAAAGAGAAATGTTCTTCACTGCTTTGGCAATTTTTGCAGTCTCATACATGGCATATCTACATCAAATAGCATTTTGCAGAGTTCTTCTCTAGCTTATGGATGACCTCTTGGGAATAATGCCTAAGCCTTGCAATTTTGAGCGCTTGTTTGGATAGTTCCCCTTTTTTGAATCTTTCAAATAGGTATAGGACCAATTTATCTGAATATCCATATAGTAAAACATGTTCAAAATGAAGAGGTAGAACACTAATATTTTGCTTTAATAAGAACCACAACATTTCTTCATCTACTTGTCCTAATACACGACCGATATCAAATGAAAGAGCGGGACATTTATGGATAACCTTCCGAATGAATGTATTTGGGAAAGGAGTTAAATGAGGAAGGTAGGGCTTTGGCTTATCTTTAAAATGCTCCCAATAAAGATCAAAGAATCTGGGTGGCAAAAGGTCATCCTCGGTTCCTTCTTTAAATTTAGCCAGCTGTTCTTCAAAAAAATCAAGCATGCTATGTGTTTCAGGAAAGATGTAATTCCATATCTCATCCTCCAATTCAGGAATCTTGTCGACCAAAATTTCTATCGTTTTCAAGGAAAAGTTTAGTTTAAATGCTTTGGGGAGATGTCTAAATTCTATTTCTGATGCATACATAATAAATAAACGAATGAGCTTTTCGGGATAACCATGACAAAATAACCACGGGAGACATTCTTTTGTATCAACATCCTGATGGATGCAGGCTTGTTGAAGCATCAATTGCATCGTTTTTGGTGAATAGCTCTTCGAAAGAGCATTTTCCAAATGTATGGTGGTGACGGGATAGATCAAGGCCATTCTTTGAACAGCTATCTCTGGGTTTTCACCTTGATGATTTATAATATAATCAAGAGGGTTATTTAACGTGTTTTTCTCTTCGTGAATCACAACTTGTTTTACTAGATCGCATAGCTCTTCATCAGGGACAGAGCGACACATCGCTTCAGCGAGATCATTCGCATATAGGTTTAAGATTATTTTAGAAGGTCCAGGTTTTTCAGGTATTTGTTCAATTTGATCTTTAAGTTTGGCGATTTCCCTTTGGTAGGCCATCTCTTTCTTTTTTAACTTTTTAATTTTTCGTTTCAATTGATGCTCATTGAGGTCTTCATAAGAGGTTTGTTTTTGCTTACCTTTTGAAATACTTTTTGAAACTTTATGGAAATATTCAACAATATCAAGATGTCCTTGCATTTCCGCCATTTTTACAGGGGTGACGTTATTTAGCCTCATACGGGAGGCGTCTACTTTGCCGGCGAAGTAACGGTAAGCATTTAAATCGCAAAATCCTTCTTTAATGACTTTTTGACAGGTTTTTAAATCACCCAAATTAGCTGCATTAAAAATTTTTACAAATTGTATTAGAAATTCTCGATCTTGTTTTGTCCGTCCCAGGATATCTATAGGTTTACTTGAGTTTTTTTCTTCAATTGGAAGAGATCTAACAATATAAGAGTCCCCGCTATCAAAAGGGATAATGGTTGCATAAGTCATATTTCGTTTTTTCTCATTGTCGAATTGCTAAATTTCAATCTTCGTCAAATCGGTTTTTTTTGAAAGAATTAAGATGAGTGATTAGATTTGACCTATTAGATCAATAAACATCTGTGCATTTCTAGAGAGCTTCCTATTTTTCGGGGAGATTGCTAAAATTCGATAGGGGATTTTAGGAATTGAGTATTCATAAGGGATCAGTGCTCGTTTGCCTGCAATATAGTCAGGAAGAAAGCCAATTCCCATACCCTGTTCAACCAAGCTTGCAATCACTTCCCAGCTGGATACTTCCATATAAGCATGTATTTCAACTCCGTTATTCTGGAAATGCTGCTTTAATAATGAAACCTCTTTTCGTTCTTCACTGAGGATAAATTTGTTCTTAGCATTTGCTGTGAATTTTTTTGCTGTGTATAAATGATATTCACCCCTGTAAATTTCGCGAGAATGAAATAGCGAAAAATCCTCGTTGTCCAAAACGATTCCAAAATCGACATCTCCTTTTTTAACAAGTTCCACAATGGTACCTGTATGTCCAAATCTTAGAATGGGTTCAATTTTTTCCCATGTTTGAGAAAGTTTACTTAAATAGGCGGGGAGTAACGATAGGGCAAAACTGTGGGTGCAAGCAAAAGAGAGTTTTCCTTTGAACACACTATCTGTCTCATTAAACGCATCTTCGATTTCAGAAAATACCGTGAAAATTTGCTTACACTTGTCTAGGAGTAATAAGCCATCTGCTGTTAGTTGAAAGCGATTTTTTTCGTGCGTGATCAGTTGCTTCCCTAAAGTTTTTTCCAATTTGCTTATGGCTTGGCTGATAGCCGATTGACTGACAAAGTTTTCTTTAGATGCTCTGGAGATACTTTTGGATTGTCCAGCACTAAAAAAGTAGCGAAGAAAGGTAATGTTTGGAATGAACTTCATTTGACCTCATGTATAAGTATTGCTTATACAGGGTATCACATTAATTAATTTTCGCTAAATCTAATCCCTCTATACACTCTTCATTTAATGCACTCAAACAATAGGGATGAGAGATGAGAAAATTTTGGTTAATCCTTCTGATCGTACGCAGTTTTTTATGTCATGCGCAAATTACAACTGTCTACAATATGGAAGAAGTTTTTCAGCATTTTAGCGATGCCGATTCGAAAACATGGGCGATATTTGACGTGGATATGGTTTTGATCCAGCCAAGCAATCCGGCTTTTCAAATGGCAAATATGAAACGTTTTGGGGCGATTTCCAAGACTATTATGAAAAATATACCAGTTGACAAGCAAATGATGTTCTTGAGTTTGATGACAACTAGTTGTCCTTCAGTCTTGATAGATGAACGAACGCCACAATATCTATCGAATATCATAGGAAAGAATATCCCTACAATGGCACTTACGGCCCATTTAACAGGACAATTTGGTGGAATAGAGAATATGGGGAAATGGGCGGATAGAAGGATTAAAACAGCTGGGAATTGATTTTTCCAAGGCTTCTCCCTATCCACACACACTGGTTTTTGACAATTTGACAGCCTATCGAGGAAACTATTCGATTTATCAAGACGGAATTCTTTTCGTCAATGGCAATGCAGTTTCTAAAGGTGAGGTTTTCGTGACGTTCCTTGAAAAGGCTGGCAAATATCCTGATAAGGTTATCTTTATTGATGACCGAGAAGATAATCTCAAAAGCCTTGAGAATGCTATCCAACAGCTTGAAAAGCCTATTGAATATCAGGGATTGCATTTTCTTGGAGCTCAAAATTATCCTTCACAAAGGATTTCAGAGGATGAATTTGAATTGCAATGGTTGAAATATGCCTCTGAAGTAAAGGAACTTAAGTAATATGAAAAAGATAACGATTCTATTAATTGCACTCTATCTTTCACAGGCAACAGCTCAAGCTTTGATTGTGGAAGCTCCAAATTTAGCCGCTTTTGAAAAAGTCACACAGAATATTGGCCAAGATAGCCTTGTCTTATTTGATGTTGATGATACCTTAATTGTTTCGAAAGATCACATTTTGCGCCCCGCAGCAAGACATATCTGGTTTCAACTTGCGAAAAAAACATTGGAAAATCCCGCAATAGTACCTCCAGGTAAACATGATGGGGACTATTTTTTCGGTCAAATCTTGTCAGCAATCGAGTACGAAATTGTCGATCCTAAAGTGGTAGACATTATCCATTCTTTACAACAACGTCATATCAAAACCATTGCTTTTACAAGAATGGGTACAGGTCCTTGTGGAGCCATTTCTTCGATGGAGGACTGGCGTATCGCGCACCTTAAAAAATTTTGTCTTGATTTCAGCCAGGCTTTACCCGAATTCCAGAATTTAAAAATTCAGGTTCCGGGAAACCAAGCATCTCTATTTAAACAAGGCATCTTGTGTTCAAACAAACAAGCCAAAGGACCAGTTTTCATTGCATTCTTAAATAGCATCGGCTGGAAGCCATCCAAAGTCATTTTTATTGATAACAGTTTTGATTATCTCAAATCGGTAGAAGATGCTCTGGAAGGTACGGGAATTGAATTTATCGGTTTCCATTATACAGATGTGGAGAATCGTCCATGTATTGTTGACGAGGCCTTAGCTGAATTTCAGCTCATGCATCTCGCTAAAACAGGTGTTTGGCTAAGCGATAGCGAAGCTTTAAAGAAGATGAATGGCCCCCAACAAATTCAACACATCAATGAAATCAATGCATATATAGAAAATATCGATGAAGATGCTTTAGTTGTTTTTGATGTTGATGAAGTCTTGATTTCGACCACAGATATTTTTTTACATCCAGAATGCGATGAAATTTTTTTAGGGCTTATTTACGATGCATTTGAGAAAGCAAAAACAGATAAAGAAAAGGACGAATTAGAAAATCAGCTTAGCTTAACTATGCTTCTTCCAAAACGGGTTTTAGTGGAAGGATCTACTCCAGGCTTTATTGAAAGTCTGCAAGTCAAAGGAATAAAAACCATGGCTTTGACAAGCTGTCCAACAGGACGCTTTGGAGTTATTCCATCTGTTGAGCAATGGCGGATTCGACATCTAAAAACTCTAGGCATTGATTTTTCTGCCGAGGCACCTTGTCAAGAAAGTTTTAGCCTTACCGAAATCTGCAAAAAAAATCGTCCTGCTCCTTTATTTGAAAATGGCATTTTATTTTCGAAAGGGTATTCGAAAGGTGAAGTGTTAATCGCTTTTTTAAAACGGATAAATTGGAAGCCTTCCAACGTTCTATTTATAGATGACTTAGCAGATAATCTTGAGAGTGTGAAGCAATATTTAGATGAGTTTGACATCCCTTTTGTTGGATTTCACTATTTGGGTGCTAGCTTGCCAAAAGACAAAATTGATCCGGATTTAATTAAGTTTCAGTTTGATTACTTATTAAAGCATGGCAAGTGGTTAAGTGATGAAGAAATCCGGTGCAATGATTTGCACCGGATGCATGAGTAGGGATTCTTTAAATATTTTCTAAAAATTGCTTGATTTTCTGCTTCGAGGAGAGTTCCTCTGTGTGTTTGTCCCACTCTTCCACAAGTTCTCCTTTTTCCATAAAGTAGACACAATCCATGATACGTCGAATAAAGGGCATGTCATGGCTTGATAGGGCAATGGTGATTCCACGAGCATTTAAATCGAGCAGTAGGTCTTCGAGATTTTTTTTGCTTTCGGGATCTAAGGCTGATGTGGGCTCATCCAGAAGTAAAACTTCTGGATGTAAAACGAGTGCACGTGCAATGGCGACCCTCTGTTGCTGTCCTCCCGATAATTGTGATGGGTATGCATGTATATGCGCATGCATTCCCAATGAAGTCAGAATTTCGATTGCTTTGCGCTCTGCTTCGGCTGGACACATGCCCATGGCATGTATGGGAGCATATGTGCAATTTTGGAGAACCGTAAGATGAGGAAACAGATGGAATTGTTGTAAAACAAAACCAATAGATGTTGCCCTTTCGATAGAAGAAAGGGTTTTAACATCCTTTCCGTTACATGTAATGAGCCCTTCGTACGCAGAATGCAAATTGGCGATACATTTCAGTAAAGTCGTTTTACCGGCCCCGCTGTGACCCATAAACGTTGTGATTCTTCCCGGTTTTAACTCAAACGAGACGTCATCTAAGATAAGCGTAGAGCCTTTTTTATGCTTGTATTTCCATACGATATTTTTTCCTGAAATCATGCTTGCCCTCTTTTTTGTATGAATTGTGCGAGAATGGAAACGCTGCTTGTCATCACCAGGTAGAGACATGCGGCCGTTAAGTAGATCGTCATGGGATCAAGTTCGCGAGTGACAATGTCTTTGCTGACTTTTGTTAACTCGGCCACTCCGATGACCATGAGAATACTTGTCTCTTTAATCAATGCGGTCAGCTCATTCGTTAAGCTCGGAAGGGTAATACGAAGCATTTGAGGTAAAATAATGCCTTTTAAAGTTTGCCAGGGTTTGAGTCCAATGACATGTGCGGCTTCCCATTGACCTTCAGGAATGGCATTAATTCCGCCACGCACAATTTCTGAAATATAGGCTGTTGAGTTAATGCCTAGAGCGGTAACTCCAGCTACAAAAGGAGATAATGAGAGACCAATCACTTCGGGCAAAGCATAATAGACAATTAGCACTTGGACAAATAGGGGGGTGCCTCTGACTATCCAGACAAAGCCATTAATGAGACATGACGAAGTAGGATTACGCATTTTATGGCAATTCAGGATTCCTAGTATAATTCCACAGCACAGGCCTATAAGTATAGAGACTATGGCTATTTGGATCGTTGAAAAAGCTCCCTGAAGGAGTAATGGCAAGGACTTTATGAGTAACAATTCTTCTGACATTATTGCACTTCCTTGAACCATTTGTTTTCTAACTGCTTGAGTTCGCCTGAGGCTTTTAGTTCTTGGATGATGTGTTGAACTTGCTGAAACAGTCCTTGGTTCTCTTTCTTGACTCCGATGCCAAAGCCTAAAATAGCGTCATCTTTTGAAAGAGGGATGCTCAATATTTTGATTTCAGGATGTTTTTCTTGCAGATATGTTGCAACGTCAGTTTGGACTAGGTTGGCAACAGATTTGCCATATTTGACGTCCATTAAAGGAGCAAGAGAGCCTTGGAAAGATTTGGCATGAATATTTTTGTAATGGTTAATGTAATCTTCAGGAAGACTGCCCGATTCCACTGTAATGGAGGGGTTGGGTAATTTGGCGATATCTTCAATGGAATGAACTCCTTGCGGAATTTCATTCCAGAAAACTAAACTCAGAGATGTGGCAGCCTCTCCATGGTAAGGAATCATCGCAATCTCCTTAAGTCGGCTAGGTGTGATGTTCATCCCACTCACAATCAAATCAATTTTGCCTTGTTTAAGAGAGAGGATTTCACCTTCAAATTCCATATCTTTGATGACAAGTGTTTTGCCTAATTTTGAGGCAATCTGCTCCGCAAGCTCTACGTCAAAGCCGATAATTTTTCCGTTGGCGTCCATGAATTCAAAAGGAGGATAGCCACTTTGCAGGCCGATCACAAGTGTTTGCTGGGCAAAGGAGTCATCTGTTTGAAAAGGTTTCATCTTAGTCCACCCAAGGACAAGCATGATTGTCAAAAAAAGGGCGAAAATAATTTTAAAATTGGAAGGCATAATAAGTCCTTAATTGCATAAGAGTTTGGGCAATGAAGTCCAAATACTTATTAAAGTTTAGAAAAAATAAAATAATAAACTTAGAGAACAAACAGATGATAAAAATAGGTTTGTTAGCTAGCTATTGTTTGAAATAAAAAAGTAAAAGGAAAAAAAGAATGGTATTAACGCCGACGGCGAAAAGAAAGAGCAAATGAAGACAAGAAAAGGGAACATAATGAATGAGAAAACGGCTTGGATGTATTCTCTGGCTCTAAAAGAGTGCTTATGTGAATGTTCATGATTTGCAACCTATTGTTCATTGCAATTTGGTAAAGGAATTCATTTTAAACTATTTCTAATTTGAAGGTCAATCTATATTTTGTTTAGTTAAAGCAAAAACAGACTTAAGTATTTCAGCTGTTTTCCTGCTAAAAAATTGCATGTGTGGCCCAAACCGCGTTTCGCTTCTCCTCGATTGGGTGGTTTAATGTCTTCATTCCAAAATTGTTTAAATCAAGCTTTGTTACGAAATATAGGTGCTAGACCATACAATTTTTTTAATAAATTTTTTATCGTTTCGCAAATGTGTAAGAAGATTATACCATTGATGGTCATGCAAAACCACGGCTATTCCATGCTTTAAAAGCTTTTGTTGATTGAATTCTAGTTTTCAAATTTGAAGATCGCATGTCGGATGGCTGGCGAAGTAGCTTTTTGACAAATGCCCAGAATCAGTTCTAGGCATTTGTCAAAATGTTATATAGTAGTGAAACCCCGTTTTGAGAGAGCTTTATTCACTTTTTTCACAAAGTAATTTTCATCTAAAGCTGCTTTGATTGGATTTACCCGAATTCCAATGATACCTTTTGCATTCCATGATACTGGTCGGCCATACACGTCAATGGGGAAGGCGATATTTTGTTCTTGTGGATCAGCAGGAAGATCATTTTTTATTTTTTTTAGATTGTCATCAAAAATGATGGATATGATTGTTCTTCCTTTGAAGTGGCTGTCAGAAACACAATAAATTCGTTTTCCAGATTCTGCTTTTCGATCGTTATTAAACCATTCTTGAACGTGATCTTTACCTAATGTATTAGTCTCGAGCATTGATTCTAATAGTTTTTCACCATTTAATACGGTTGTTTGATCACTCAATTGCATCCCTGCAGAGCTAAATATGGCTGTACGATCTAAAGTGATTCCTTTTTCTTTAAATGCGGCTGCTATGAGAGGGCCATCATTGCCAAAAGTCCGAATAATACAGGTATAAAGGCATCTTTTTTCAATTGTTTGAATCAGCTTAAAAACCGAATCAAAGGGAGTAAATACGGCTCTTTCTGTTGCTGGATGGAGATATTTTTCTGCGAGCTTTCGATAGAGAACAGAAGCTTCATGATAAAGTTTTGCACGCTCTGCACTTGTAGAGGCTTTTTCTTCTAAATATAGAAGAAATTTTCCAATTTCTTCTTCCTGTTTTTCTTTAATGTCTTTTTGGTATTTGTTTCCAGGGAAACGAACTTTTTGAATGTAGTCTTTGTAAGACATTCTTGCAGAACCATTCCAACAAGAAAAAATGGCTCCAGCTACTTCGTAAATGATTTCATTGACATTCTTGGTTGTATCTGCAAATGTGACAGTTCCATTCAAATCTAAATTTAGCAAAATGAAGTCAGGAATGACTACATTTGTTTGTGAAATATGCATGTTGTGGCTCGATGTTAAAATATTATTGAGAGTTTTTTTCGTAGGCGAAGCTTGCTTCGTGTATGGCTTTGGCCTCAAACCACAGCTCAACACGCGCGTTTTCGATGATGTCATCTTGGCTTAAACTGAGATTGGCAGGAACTATGTCCTCAAGTGTCATGTCGATTATTTCTTGCGACGTTCTCGCTTTAGCGAGGAGAAGGTCTTTTCGATAATCTTTAACAGGAATCGAGGCTAACCCGACGCAGCTTGCATCCACCTCATCTAAGGTTTTTTTGGCCATCGCTTCCATTCTATCACACATCATGGGATCGCTTGCAAGCATGTAGTTCTTACCTCTCCACTCTTCCTTTGTTTGTTTTAATCCAGCTTCTAATAACCCAGTAGAAACATCTCCTACCAAATGGATTTTGGGAGAAACATGCAATGCGTGGGCTTTAAATAGATTTATGATAATTTGTTCAGTTTTTGAAATCTCTTCTGAAGTCCTGACAAAAATAACAATGTTTTGGATGTCGATCTCTTTTTTAGCGATTTTGATTGCAGCTAAAGAACGATTGCGAATAGGAAGAGGGGCACCTCCAAGCATGATGATGGATACAGATTTCCCTTTGGCTCTTTGGACATCCACAATTTTTTTTCTTTGTGCGCAGTGATATTTGAGAAATTTTTTGGCATGTTCGGAAGAAGGATATTTCCCTTCCGAGCGTATAGCATTCACATTATGGGTGTAACCAATTAAGTGATCTAATTTTGCAGCAACCTTTGTGATGTTTTTTTCCTCGAGATCAATACCGGCCTTTTCTAAAAGCATTTGACAATGAGGGGTAATCTGTCCTGTTTTGAAGTCGCAGTATTTGCTTAGAGAATGCGTGCTTTGCGTTGGGTTAAACATATGGCCGCCTTTGGTTAGGTGTTTTTTGTTTCTGCCACAAGACTAACAAAAGACAGACTGGTAAGAAAAATTAATTAAATTGATTAAGAAAATCACTTTTTTTAATATTAGATCCTATGAATCCCCATCTTAATCTATTACATCTAAAATATTTTTGTGATGCTGTTAATTTTAATAGCATTTCAGAGGCAGCCAAAGCCAATTTTGTTACTCAGTCTGCTGTGAGTCAAGCTATTAGTAAATTGGAGATTTCTTTGGGAGCTAAAGTTATAGTGCATTCCCGTCAGAAATTTCAAATCACGGAAGAAGGAAAAATCGTTTTTGAACAGGCGAGGCATATTTTCACGGCAGTTCAAGCGATACATGAAAAAATTCATTACAATAAAGAAGGGGTAAATGGCGTCGTGAAGTTTGTGAGTACAAACAGCCTTGGAATGTTTTTCATCGCTCCAATGTATAAAAAAATGCAGGCTCAATTTCCTTCAGTCTCGATTAGTTACAAGTTAGGTGGATTAAATTTGATTCGGAGCGCTTTAAGGCAAGGGGAAGCTGAATTTGCTATTGTTGTTAATTCCAGTGAGTTTACAGATTTTTCTAAACATTTGCTTAGGAAAGGGGTTTTTCAATTATATCAACACGTAGAATCGCATCCTCAGCTATTTGAAAAAGGGATTTTAATTGATTATGCAGAAAGTATGTATATCGCTAGCTTGCAGGAATACATGTTACAAGCAAACCAACAGCAGTTAAAAATACAGGCTGAGTTAGCTGCATGGGAAGTTGTGGCGCGTTTTACAGAAATGAATATTGGAATTGGTTTTTTTCCTGATTACATTGTGGCGAATAATCGTTATACAAGTTTGAAGGTCTTTCCTATTGATCTCCCCATTTTTGAATATGAAATTTGTGCGATATACAATAAAGGGCATGCTTTATCACGACCATCATGTTCTTTTCTTGATCAATTTTTTCTATGAAATGAGAGCCTCGTTTGAGGGCTTGAGCTTTTTGGCTATTTTGAAAATGTGCTTAGCTAAAATGGAGTGCAATTTTCCCCTTCTGGCAGGTATTCCTTTATTGATTTCTGTTCCAATTTGTTCTCCGCGAGCATTGGAATTTTGTTCTGTGTTATTTTGGCTGGCCGAATATTGATTAATCGCGACTGCATAGGTTTGCACTTTCTCCGCATCTAGTGAGCCTGGAAAACGCCCATGTAGAGCTTGAAAGACTAGGCTTTCCTGCATTCTATCATCTACACGACCAGTGCGATCTTCCGCACTTTTACAGAAAAATTCATTAATATTTCCTATTTTATCCTGTAGCAAATTATAAGCGACCTGGAAGTCCATCACATGATCGGTTTCACGAAATTTTTTATGATGAAAGACTTTTTGAGCTTCATAGTGCAGAGCTAAAACTTGCTGCAAGTCTTTAAATTGTGCTGTGGTTTCAGCTGACCAGTCGGGATCTTTTCCAATTCCTTTTAAGATATTGACGTTTTGCTCTAGTGTGCTTTCTCGCTTACGAAAAGCCTTTGTACGGGCTGTAAGTAATGATTTGTTTGCTTGGTCGATTTGCTTTTCAAGAGAACGAATTTCTTCTTGTGTTTTATTGATCACATTTTTAGAAAAAGATGTGCCTGTTTTTAAGTATGCGTCTTGAGCTGTTTCTAAATTTTCATATAAAATTGACAGGTTCTTTTGGAGAGAGGCTTCTAGGTCTTGTTGTTTTTGAATTTCCGCATCACTCACATTATCAGAAGCGATATTTTTCAGTAGAGAGAGTATTTCTGGTGATACTTGTCCTTTCAAGTTATCAAGGGCTGTGGAAGTCCACTTGGAGATATCTTGTTCAAGCGTATTGAATCCTCGCGCATTAATGCCTGCTTGACTGGCTGCATCCGCGAGCTTACTTACTCGAGATGCATTTGTTGCCGCTGCATTAGCTCCCAGATTCATAAAAGAAATGTTGGGCTTAATCCAAACGTCTTTACCATCAATTTCTACCTTGATTACCCGATTATTAAATAGGCGAAGTGCCTGAGCGGATTCTTCTAACTGGGTTGTTTCACTTTCTCCCTTCCATTTTCCTATAATCCCGTATGAGCGATTGCGTACAAAGTCGATTTGCTTGGCAGTCAGTAATAACATGCTGCGCAAAGGAACTTCTAATGGTTTTTCCGGGGATGTTTCAATATCTGTGTCTTGCAGAATATTTTGTGCCGCATCGATCAAGCCTTGGCGTGCATTTTGGCCAGCAATGGCTTGTCGTTTATAGGCATCGGCAATGGTAATGGGAGGATAGCTAGAGTGGCGGATTCCGCTATATAAAACCTGCATGTGATGATTTTCATCCAATATTCCAAATGAGGTGCGTACATAATTGACTAGACCAGGACTGTTGCGGATAGTGCTGGGGATCGTGGTTTTAGAGACGGGTATTTGCATGCTGACAAATTGTTTGGAATCGATGTAGAAAGTATTAATGATGGTTGGCCTGCCACGATTAAGGACGCTTTTTTTCTCATATTCGGCTAACTGTTTCAAGCTAAAAGCGGGGCGATTTGTTCCGGAAGGGATTGAGGTTTT
Organism: Parachlamydia acanthamoebae; assembly: GCF_000875975.1. Classification (NCBI taxonomy): domain Bacteria; kingdom Pseudomonadati; phylum Chlamydiota; class Chlamydiia; order Parachlamydiales; family Parachlamydiaceae; genus Parachlamydia; species Parachlamydia acanthamoebae. Next base: position 16,013 of record NZ_BAWW01000057.1, read on the forward strand.
GATAACATAGCTAATATCGGTTGCAAGCTGGGCGATCTTTTCTTCTGCGATCTTATGTATCTGCTTATAATGTTCATCTCCTTCAGGTGATCGAATTTTGTTTGGGTCGATTTGGCATTCTGCTTCGATGGACTCCTTGCATTTTGTTTCTAAATGTTTAATGCGGTCCATAATTTCTTGTTTTTGTTCTGCCGTAATCACGGGATCTGGACTTTCTTTCCTTTCCTTGTTTTTTCCCACGGTATAATCGTGAGTTGTCGACATCTCGCTTAGGTACAATTCTGCGGCATCCATGACTAACTCTTGCCGTTTCAGAAAACCCTCTGTTTTAACATCGTGATAGGCTCCGGGAGCAAATTCATTAATCTCGAATGATTTCCCATTAATGTCTAATTTCCAGGTTGTTATGCCGTATTTATCTTGTTCTGGGATCTGATATTCAGTACCATTGTGTATGACTTTTGTTTCTCCGGCTTGTTGGGCATCACGCAAGGTGTGAATCAAGTCTAAAGCCTGCTTAGCTTCTAAAGCGCTGAATTCTTTCAGTTTAGGAGATTCATTTTGGGGGGTAATGGGTATGGTCTCTACTTTGCTCAAAGTTGGTGTAGGTGTTTTTTTAGAAGTGATAAAGCTCGAAATCCAATTCGAAATATAGTTTTTTAGCTTGGTAAATGTCCCTATTTTTTGGGGATGTTCGGTGATTTTACGATCTTTGAAGTCTACCTCCCCATTTTCTAACTTAAATTCGAGGGGATTGGTTCGTGTTGGGTTATCGCGGACGAGATTGACGATTTTTTTAAGGGTCGATTCTAACTGGGTAGAGGGGTCAAAATTTGTATCATGATAAAGAGCGATCGCATGAGGGTGCCCATCTATGGAAACTTCCATTGTACTTTTAGAAGGTTCTTGCTTGATTTCATGAAATTCAACTCCAGGCAAAGAAGGGCTCACCGCTGGAGTGAGATGAGAAGAATCTAAGCCCATAATAACCCTATTTTACTGAAATAAAATGAAGTTTAATTATATCTTTATTATACTATAAAGTTTAATTTATAATTAACTTGTTTTATTTCAGTATTACAGGGAACTAAAAGCTTTAAATAATTAAATAATTATCCGCAGCAAGAAAGAAGCGTACATTCGCTTTTTTGTTCGCATCCGCATTCTTCTTTTCCACATTTGCAACCTAAATGCGCGTTTTCTTCAGATAGGCATCCGCAATGGTTTTGCATGGTGCATTTGCAATCTTCACAGGGGCATGGAGCTTTACTGGGTGCAGGAATTGGATTAGCAGACAAAAAACTCACTGCAATAAAAGAGGCCCCTAAAAAATTGAGAACTTTTTGCATCATTGACTCCTTGTTTGTTGTTTAATTATTCAAATCTTTTAATGAGGTCTCGAATTTCATCAATTTTTCTTTTTTGTTCATTTTGATCACTCGAGAGACTCGCTTGAGAGACGCAACTTGATAGATGAACATCTAAAATGCGCAGTTCAATGCTTTTGATGGCAGAACGAATGGCGCGTAGTTGCGTTAAAGTTTCAGGACAATATCTCCGTTCTTCAATCATTTTTTTTACCCCCTCAATCTGCCCACTAATGCGGTTAAGATTAGCCACTTCTTTTTTATGACAGGGATGATGATGGTTTTTACAGTCGTGATCGCTCATGAAGATTATCCTTTGTTTAGAAAAATACTATACCCCTGTACGGTATTTCGGCAAGAAGTAAAAAAAATCCTGATAACCAAAAAACATTTGATTTAAAACAGTGAAGGAAAGTAAATTCTTGAGCGTTCTGTTAACAAAAAAATTCGTATTGACAGAGGTCTAGTCCAATATGGAAAAAATATTAGTTCTTTGCGTATTGCTTGTCATTTTGAGATTGGTGCCATTCACGTGGCAAAATAGCGCGATCCAAAAAAAAGAATGGATCATTACATTCGTTGTTTTTTATTTGCTTGGTTGGGTGGTTCAAGCCGGTGGTTTTTCCCAAAGCGATGAGTTTTATAAAGGTCTGGCGAATGCATTATTATTTCTCAATTAATCACATCTACTTTTTCAGGAGGAATTCAAAGCATGAACAATGAAATGTATCAAAGTGCAGGCTTAGTCGTTGTCTTAGCTGGTATTATTTGGGTTTTAAGCAACTGGGTAAAACAAAAAATTAGCGTTATGGAAAGTTGTATCGAAATTATGACTCAAGAGGAACTCTTGATTCGTAAAAAATGGTTAATTTTGTTTGTTTCACTCAATTGTTCGACTTGGCTTCTGATGATGATTAAGGGAATGATGGATGGGAAGGCGGATTTCTGGATAGGGGGATTTCTAGCGATTTCCTTTTTTTGCAAAGGGTGTTTGATCTATTGGAGGGCTTGGATCAAAAAGGGGACTTGGCTTTTAACCCTGATTGGTTGCCTAGGAATCCCAGTGGGGCTGATCATCATGACAAGTATTCCCAGAACAATGATTTTTTTACATCAGACGAATGGAATTAAGGATCTATTGCATTATGAACCGTACGCTAACTTTGTTCTGCAGTGCATGTTTGTGTATTTTAGTTTTTATTGTTGGAGACTAAGAAGTAAAAATTATGCGTACAAAATGCGCAAGCTTATTTCTGTACCAGCTTAGTAGGAGAATAAGATGTCTTTAAATGAATGTTTAAATATCGGCTATTGGTTCATCGCTCTTGGATTTTTAGGAGTGGCTTGTTATGAGCTAAAGAAGTGGTTTAATCGAAAAGTAGATGTGCTTCAGGAGCAATTTATCCATGACTTATCCTTAGACTGTAATCAGACCGCTGAGCAGCAAGAAAAGATTCAAAGTGAGTTGAGTATTCGAAAAAAATGGCTTAAAACATTTACTATAATCAATTTGTTAAATTGGTTGGACAAATTACTGCTCATATTTTTTTCATTAAGTTCAAATGCAGTGGCATTTATTTTAAGTGAATTTTTTTTGACTCTGATTTTTATGGCTGTTTCTGGATTTGTTTTTTGGAGAATTTGGATCAAGCAAGGAACTTGGCTATTAATGTTAAATGCCATTATGGGATGTCTTTTTTCTCCTATCGCATTAATAGCGCTCAGTCTGAAGTTTATGTTTTCTATGATTAATAATGGAATTCTGGGACTTTACAATGCAGAGGATTTCGCTTTATTTACTTCGGGTGTTTTTATGTATTATTCAATTCATTACGGAATTTGTTGTTGGGAATTAAGGAAAATCAATTATGCCGCGCGTAAACAAAAGAAAGTCTTAAAACTGGCAACTGTAACCTAAATTAATTTATAAAATATCCATTTTGTGTTACCTCATGGGAATAAAAGTCTTTAAGGGAAACAATATGGATGAGCAATTAGAGTCCAAAAAAAGGGCAAGTCGGTGGATGATCTTGCTTGCTCCCCTATCTGTGCTTCTTTTTCTTTTGCTCGCCTTCTTTCTTTTTTTTAAGGCCTAACTTCATTCCGGGTTTGTCTCAATTGAAAAATGGGGACAAACAGGAGATTTTTTTGGTGGGATTCTGAATCCGATTCTCGCTTATTTCAGTTTTATTGGGGTCTTGTTCACTATCTTTTTAAATCAAAAATATTTGGAAAAATCTACGCAAGAAGTCAAATTATCACGAGAAGAAATGTCTTGATCTACACAAGCTTTGCAAGAGCAAAATGTATATATTCGATTACAGCGTTTAGAGACGATTTTTTTTGAACTGTTGAAGCATCTTTCCTTGATCACACAAGATATCTTCCTAGATTCAAAACGTTTGGAAGAAAGGGATTTGCCAAAATCCGCATCAAACCAAGGCGTTTATATTGGCAAGCTGGCTTTACAAGAATTGCTCTCCCTTTTTATTGCCTACCGTAAGCAATTTTCTGAAAAGGGGGCGGTCGAAGCTCCTAAGGGTTTTTTTGAAAGACAGGTGATTTGGTCGATTTTTATGTCGACACGATTTCCATTATTTTAAGATTTTTGAATTCCAACTTTTTTGAAACGAGGACGTTTTATCGAGATCTTTTGTCTGCTCAAATGTCTCGGATGAATTGTTGTTGCTATTCTATTATTCTTTGCAAAACCAAGAGAGTGAATTGGCTCAAAATATGATAAAATCCCATATTTTAAAGGTTTTACCTTCATCTGATCTTATTGATGAAAAGAACGATTTGCCTCTTTTCAAAGCATATAGTCAAGTTTAATGGCCGTGGAGCTCTTCTTTCTCGTCATGTTCGCTTTGTGCAGGCGTTTCAATCAATTTAAAAAGGAGTGGATTGAGTGCAATGGAGACTAGCGCGACAGCGACAATCGCATCATAGCCTTCGTCGGGAAGTAGCTTTAACCGCATGGCTTCTTCAGACAAAATAAAAGAAAACTCCCCGATTTGTGCGAGGGCTAAGCCTACAACAGTTGCTGTATAAGTGGTTTGTCTAAGGGCAATAGCGATGAGAAATGCGGCTAAGGGTTTTACAATTAAAACGATTCCGAGGATTGAAATGAATAACGGAAAAAATTCCCAAATAGCACCTGGATTAAAAAGAGTCCCGACGGAGAGAAAAAATGTGACAACGAAAGCATTTTTTAAGGGCTCAGCATGACGAAATGCTAGATGTTTAACGTCAGATTGCCCAATGATCATTCCGGCAATGAAGGCTCCCATTGCGATGGAGGCACCAAAAACTAAGGCAGAAGCTGTGGCGACTCCAAAGGTCAGAGCTAAAATGGCAACTGTGAATAACTCTTTAGACTTTGTTCTTTCGACAGCAGACAAGATATAGATTACTAGCTTTTTACCAATGGTAAACATCAAGATCGTGAGAAGCGCAAATTTAGAAAGAGCAATCGCCATGAGGTAGAAGCTTTCCCGCATGGAAAATCCTCCACTTTTGGAGAGAGATGCAATAACGGGTAGCAAAATGAGCATGATCACAGTTAAAATGTCTTCTACAATCAGCCAACCAACGGAGATTTTCCCTTGTTGGGTATGCAAAAGATGAAAATCAGATAAAATACGGACTAATACAACTGTACTTGCCACTCCAATCGCAAGGCCGACGATAATGCCTGTCTGGATGGGCCAACCGAGATAGGACATAAAAAGAGTGGAAAAGATGGTTGCACAAAAAGTTTGGCCTATTGCCCCTGGAATAGCGATCCATTTGACATTATACAGATCTTCTAGTTTAAAATTTAGGCCGACCCCAAACATCATCATGATGACACCGATTTCGGCAAGCTGTTCTGAAACGTCAATTTCCGTGACAAATCCGGGCGAATAGGGTCCAATAACATACCCGGCAAGCAGGTAGCCTAAGAGAGGGGATAATCGCATGCGGAGAGACAAATAACCCAGCAATCCTGCTAAAGCGAATCCGATGGTTAAAACAAGGACGATTTTTAAACGGAAAAGTTCGGTATCCATATGTCCTCACTATTGTCTTCACTATACATAGTCAAAAATAACTAACAATCTTAATTTTTAGGAATTTTAGCAGAGGAAAAGAACACAATCTTTTTGAAAACAAACCTTGACTCTAAAGACAAAAACGTTTAAATTTGTTCTAAATAATTCAAGTTAAAATTATCAAAATGAATGTTTAATTTCATAGGGTAAATATGTATTGCGCTTTTAATGGTTGTTTGTTGAATGAAAATCAATATAAGCAGTATAATCTTTTGAAATTCAAACCTTCCTTCGTTAGTTCTAAATGAATTAACTTCTTTTTATGATGTTTAGTTTCCATGAACATATTAGTTGTTTGTGAGATGCCCGTGTGAATTAATAGTAAATTGTTTTTTTTGATTGTACGAGTGAAGACTGCAGGAGCTTTTAGAGAATGTCGATGACAGATGCTTTTTTTTATTACCTTAGCCAATTAGATAGCATTTTCTGGAGTTATATTGCATTTGTTTTAGTCATGATTCTGGGAATTTACTTGTCAATTCGCACCCGTTTTTTCCAAATTCGCGCTATCCCCTCCATTTTTCGAACCTTTGCTAGTTTTCTTAATAAGTCAAATTCAGAGACAACCCGAGGCGTCCATCCCTTGCGAACATTTTTTGCTTCAGTAGGAGGGATGATTGGAATTGGGAATATTGTCGGAATTGTGACCGCCATTCAAATTGGTGGGCCAGGAGCGCTTTTTTGGGTGTGGATGGCGGCTCTTGTGGGTGGAATTATTAAATATTCAGAGATTTATCTTGGGATTAAGCATCGTGTGACAAATAATCACGGCGGTTATGATGGAGGGCCGAAGTATTTTCTGCGCTCCGCTTTTAACAATCAATGGATCTCCATTTTTGTGGCTGTTTTGCTGTGTATCTATGGTGTAGAAATCTACCAGTTTTCTGTTGTAACCAATAGCCTTTCCACAAACCTGGGAATTAATCGTTTTGTGATTATCGCCTCTTTGCTCGGTGTTATTTTGTATGCGGGTGTAGGAGGGATTCCTCGGGTTGGGAAAATTTGCAGCTGGATCATGCCATTTTTTATGGTGATATATCTAGGAATGAGTTCGTGGATTATTTTAAACGAAATCGCTTTTTTACCTGGGGTTCTTAAAAATGTCTTTATTTCAGCTTTTACAGGGCATGCTGCTGTAGGTGGCTTTGCTGGGAGCTCTGCTTTGCTTGCGATTCAACATGGGATTTCAAGAGCTGCTTATTCTTCAGATATTGGGATTGGATATGATTCCATCATTCAGAGTGAATCGAGTACTGTTTATCCAGAAAGACAGGCTCAGCTTGCCATTTTAGGTGTCTGTATTGACAACTTAGTTTGCACAATGAGTATCCTGATCGTTTTATTGTCAGGTGTGTGGACAGCCCCAATTGAAGGATCTTCTTTAGTTCAGCAAGCCTTGAGTGCTTACTTTCCTTTTATGCATGTTTTTATTCCGATATTTCTTCTCATTGTCGGATATACAACGATGATTGCCTATTTTTGTGTGGGCATTAAATGTGCGCGCTTTTTAAGCCCAACGTATGGCTTTGCAGCTTATGTAGTTTATGCGATTGGTGCATTTATTTTCTTTTCTTTCTTTGATCAAACCCAAGCGTTGTTGGTGATGTCCGTTGCAGGTTCATTGCTTTTAATAACCAATCTTTTAGGGATTTTCAAATTGCGTCATCAGATTGTTTTTTCTCTCGTTCCTGCAGAAAAAACGGATACGGCGCTTTCAGGGAATGGGAATGCCTAAGAGCTTAAATATTGAATGAGCTCTTGGTGAATTTTTCCATTAGAAGCTAAAAGCGAGCTTGAATTTTTCAGTTGGCAGGTTGATCCATCTACTTGTGTGACAACCCCTCCAGCCTCTTCTATCATCAAAATGCCGGCTGCAATATCCCATGGACTTAAAGCTCCACTGATACTCCAGTAGGCATCGAGCCTTCCCGCTGCTATATAACCCATATTTAAAGCTGTTGAACCGAGAGCTCGCATCGGGGAACCTAAGTGGGCGACTTTGCTAAAAACATCAATCGAATGAGTGGGATGTAGATGGAGATTAAAAGAAAGGCTGGTTCCGATATAGGCTGCATGGGCTGAGGAGGTGGCGCTAACCTTTAAACGTCTTCCATTTAAATAAGCCCCTTTCCCTTTTTCTGCTATAAATAGCTCCTCTAAAACCGGTGCATATGTGACTGCACATAGAACGTCGTTTTCTTGGCAGGCTGCAATGGTGACACAGAACAGGGGGACATGGTGGGCGAAATTAACAGTCCCATCGAGAGGATCGATCATCCAACAAATCGACCCGTCTGGATGGGGCATTGCCCCACGTTCTTCACATAAAAATGAATGCGTGGGAAATTGATCACTTAAACGCGCGACAATTAATTGTTCAGAGGCGTAGTCATAGCTTGTGACAACATCATTTTTCATCTCTTTAGGGATGATATCGAAATCTTTTTGATAACCCGATTTTAAGAGACTTCCAGCTTCTTTAGCAACGTGAAAAGCAGCTCGAGCTAAATCTGAAAAATGATTGGGAATGTCCATTAGTTACTACAATTGGTTCCTTTTTAAGAAAAATAGTATAAAAAGACTTTATGCTCAATGGGGAAATCATTAAATGATGTCTTTTTGTAAATTTTTTATTTTACAAACAAAAAAAACTCTCTAAAGTAAAGAAAAAGAATGTAAGGAGAGAGAAATGGGGACTCAATTAGAACCAACTAAAACGACGCACGATCAGGCAATGGAAGTTGCTGAAGAGGCACGTACTGAAGGAGGTAAACAGCCAAGCTTTGGTGCTCAGCTATTTACGGGAAATTTTGACTGGCGTTTATTATTTCCGTTTCCTGAGCAAGATCCCGAAGATCAAAAAATAGGGGATGCCTTTGCAGACCAGCTCATGGCTCTTTTAACCACGCAGCTTGATCCTGACAAAGTCGATGAAACACGGGAAATTCCTAAAGAGGTGATTGCAGAAATGGCTAAGCTTGGTGTTTTTGCCATGAAAATCCCCAAGCAATATGACGGATTAGGTTTTTCCAATACCAATTATAATCGGACCGTCATGAAAGTTGCATCCTACTGTGGATCAACGGCTGTGCTGATTTCGGCTCATCAGTCTATTGGTGTTCCTCAGCCTTTGCGCTTATACGGCACAGAAGAGCAAAAGAAACGGTTTTTCCCCAGGTTTAGAAAAGGATCGATATCAGCTTTTGCTTTAACAGAACCAGAAGTCGGATCCGACCCCGCTAGAATGGTCGCTGAAGCTAGGTTATCGGAAGACGGAAGCCACTACATTTTAAATGGGGACAAGCTGTGGTGTACGAACGGAACTATAGCCGATATCATCATTGTGATAGCCAAGACAGCTCCTAAAATTGTGAATGGCAAAGAAAAGCAGCAAATCAGCGCATTTATTTTGGAGATGAATACTCCGGGAGTCGAAGTGGTGCATCGTTGTAATTTTATGGGTTTAGGGGGAATTTACAATGGATTATTACGATTCAAAGATGTAAAAATTCCTGTTGGAGATCGTCTTGGAGAAGAAGGGCGTGGACTTGCCATGGCTCTTGCAACTATTAATGTAGGGCGTCTAACACTTCCTGCAGCATGTACAGGAGCTGCTAAACAATGTCTCTACATAGCACGCGAGTGGGGGACTCATCGTGTGCAATGGGGCATGCCGATTGCTTTGCATGAAGAAGGTCGTCAAAAAGTTGCGTACATCGCCTCCACAACTTTTGCAATGGAAGCTGTGTGTTGGTTGACTAGTAACTGGGCCGATCAGGGGAATGTGGATATTCGCATTGAAGCTGCCATGTCAAAGCTATTCTGCACGGAAGCCCTTTGGAAAATTGCCGATTTAACCTTGCAGCTGCGTGGTGGGCGGGGTTATGAAAAAGCAAGCTCATTAAAAGCTCGAGGGGAACTTCCATACCCCGTAGAAAGAGTTTTGCGTGATTGCCGAATTAATACCATCCTGGAAGGTTCAACCGAAATCATGAAGCTGTTCCTTGCTCGAGAAGCGATGGATTCCCATCTTCAAAAATTAGGATTTCTATTAAAGGGCAAAATACCCGTTTCGCAGCTTTTTCTGCAGGTGCCAAAATTAATTGGGCATTACAGCTGGTGGTATTTAAAACAGCTCTTTAAACCCTGGAAAACAGCGTCTTACAAAGAGCTTGGGGCTTTAGAAAAACATTACCAATTCATTGAAAAAACGGCTCCGAGATTAGCTAGAACCGTTTTCTATTATATGGGGAAATATAAGAAAAAGCTCGAGCATAAACAAATGCTATTAGGGCGGTTAGTGGAAATTGGTACCGATTTGTTTGTGATGGCCGCCACCTGTTCTTTTGCGATTCTAAAATCAGAAAAAGAAAAACAAGAATCCGCCATCGATTTGGCCGATTATTTCTGTGTGGAAGCTAAGCGACGTATTGAAGAGAACTTTGCGGCTTTAACCGATAATAATGATGCGCAGACAAATAAGATTGCTAAGCGTGTTGTTGAACGAGATTACAAGTGGTTAGAAAAAGGGGTTGTGGATCTCGATACACTCTTTAAATAGGCGATGGCAAAGCCCCAAGGCCTTTATGGCCTTGGGGCTAGTTATGCAATGCTGAAGTCATGGCAATTGCTCCTATTTGTTCTAAAAGGCTTAAGCGATCCCATGATTGTGCAATGTCGGCAATTTTTCCGTTAACAATATGAAAGATACTGATGCCTGTCACTTTAATATTTTTTCCTGTAGCAGGGATGTCTTGTAAATGACCCGAATGGGTGCCCTGAATTGTCCATCTCACCACAACCTTATCTTCGGCTGCAAAAATATCGTCGAGACGAGCTACTTTGTTCGGAAAGGCGGTTCGATAAGTATTTTCTCTTTCTTTCATTGCTTCAATTCCCCCTCTAAAGTTCGGCATGGCGGGATCAATTAAGCGCACATCGTTTGCAAAGAGTTGGTCACACAAGGCCGTATTGCCTTTTGTGTAAATTTCTTCATAAAGCTTCCGGACTAGAGAAATATTGGATTGATGATTCATCGAATAGATTCCTGTTTAAAAAATAATTTTAATGATTTATTTCTGCTTAAGGGAACTTTACTTTTTTGTCAAATGGTAGAATTGTGCTTTTCAAAGATCCGGCCGGTAATTATAATCTTACCTTAATTATCTCTTGCCAAAGAGATTAATCCAATGCATGAATTTCAAAAAAAAGAGTTTCTCTATGTCAGAAGTCAAAGTTTCTAGCAAAATGGACAAATTGGTCGCTTTATGTAAGCGAAGAGGATTTATTTTTCAATCTTCTGAAATTTACGGAGGGATTAATGGATTTTGGGATTACGGTCCATTAGGTGTCGAGCTAAAACGCAATCTCAAAGAAGCTTGGTGGTACGACAACGTATTGTGTCCTGATATGGGGATTGATGGAAAGTTTGTCGAGATGGTTGGATTAGACTCCTCAATTATCATGAATCCTAAGGCGTGGATTGCCTCAGGACACGTTGGTGGGTTTAGCGATCCGATGGTGGATTGCCGTGAAACAAAGAATCGCTATCGTGCAGACCATCTTAAATGTGCAGAATTGGTTGTGGTAGACCAAACTGAAAGACATTCTCTAGGCTGGTTAGCGGTTGTGGATGCTGAAGATGTCGAAAATGTCTGGAAGAAACGCGCAGAGAAAATTCTAAAAAAAGACAAAAGAGAATGGATTCCTCCCACAGAGCTTTTTCCCTATACAGAGCTGCCAAGTGATATCCAAAGAATCATGATTGGTCCCGATACCGATCAACCAGGGACATTGACAGAACCTCGTCTATTTAATCTGATGTTTAAAACAATGATTGGTGCAATTGAAGACCCCTCTGCTATTGCTTATTTGCGTCCAGAGACTGCACAAGGTATCTTTGTTAATTTCCGCAACGTTTTAGATACTTCGCGCGTTAAAATGCCGTTTGGTATCGCTCAGATTGGGAAAGCATTTCGCAACGAGGTGACACCCCGCAATTTCACATTTCGTTCACGTGAATTTGAGCAGATGGAAATCGAATTTTTTGTTCCACCCAAAGACGCGGCTGATTGGTACCAATACTGGAGAAAGAAACGGTATGAGTGGTGGCAGTCCATTGGGATTTCCTCTGAAAATCTGCGGTTACGAGCACAAACTCTCGAAGAGCTGGCTCACTATGCGAAAGAAGGGGCAGGAAGTAGCGATATCGAATATAAGTTTCCTTTTACGGATCCCGATTTTGGGGAATTAGAAGGAATTGCGCACCGTACAGATTATGATTTAAGACAGCATGCAGAACATTCAGGTCAAGGCGATCGCCTCAAGTATTATGACCAAGAGAAGAATGAGCGTTATTTCCCTCATGTGATTGAGCCTTCTGCAGGAGCTGATCGCGGAGCGTTGGCACTGCTTTGTGAAGCCTATCATGACGATCCAAATCGACCAAGTGGGGTGGTGATGAAATTTCATCCAAGAATGGCACCGATCAAAGCCGCTATTTTCCCATTAGTTGACAAAGATGGAATGCCTGAAATTGCTAGACAATTATTTACAGATTTGCGCAAAAAATGGCCTATCCAGCTCGATGTGAAGCAAAATATTGGAAAGCGGTATGCGCGTATGGACGAAGTGGGAACACCTTACTGCTTTACTGTAGACACGCAGACCCTGCAAGACCAAACTGTAACAGTGCGTTATCGGGATACACTTCAGCAAGAAAGAATTGGCTTAGATCAAGTGAAACAATTTCTCACAGATCATATTTAAGTTCAAAAAAGCAGGTTGCGCAATGCAACCTGCTGACGTTATGCCACAAAATGGGGCTTATAAAGATCAATTCGCTTTTTCAGTTCGGGTTTAGATAACGCTGAAGGAAGAAGAAGTCTTAAAAAAGCTCGGATTCTCTCCCACCTATTTTTCGGAAATTGGATGCCGATAATGTGACTGTGTTTATGTGGGACACTCTGGAGCTTTTTCCCATTCCTCTCTAAATATAGACAATCTTTGAACTTTTCTTTTTCAAAAATTTGCATCGTTTTTTGCACAAGCTCGAGCATGTGGATACGTCTTTTTAACGGCACTTTTGAGCCATCCACGTGACCACTTTCGGCTGAAGGAATAATTAAAATATGCGGATCTTTTTTTAATCTTCCTTTGGGGCGATTATCATGTAAAATCTCGTAGTTCTCTCCTTCTTTAGAAACGGTCGCGATGCGTTGCTTGCTCAAGACAACATCCTTACAAAAAGGATCTGCGGGCTTTTTGAGTGGCTTTTCTAAAGTCGGCAGGCTTTCAATGTCACTCTCGAAATCCATATTCTTAAAAGCGGTTCGATAAAACTGACTGATTTGATCGATTTGATTTTGTTTTAATATTGAGCTTCCAAAAATAGCGTGGTATGCCCCTTGAACCTTTTCGTACCAATTACAACGGGGGTAGGGGACAAATGTGATCGCGCGTTGTCTTCCAAAAATCAACGAGTTCGAAATATGCTCTTTTTCGTGTATTTGTAAAATTTTTTGTGTAATCGCAGCAAGATTAGTTAAATCCTCTTTACTCCATTCTGTAAAAACAAGGTAATTGGCGTGAGAAACGGTTAAAGTGCCGACTTTGCCTCGATAGCCGCCTATAGGTTTTGATTCAATCGCAATTTTTAAATGATTATATTGATAAATGAGATTCATGTTTGACCAATGTATGAATAAATGTGTTAAATCCATTTTTTTCGTCTAAAGTAGACCATCATGCCACAGGCAAGGCAAGCCATGACGAATAGGGTGAGCGGATAGCTCCATTTCCACTCGAGTTCTGGCATATGCTTAAAATTCATTCCAAAAATACTGGCGATAAAGGTCAGAGGAACAAAAATGGTGGAAACAACAGTAAGAACTTTCATGATTTCATTCAACTTTTGACTTAAAGTTGAAATATAAATTTCAAGCATACTGGAGGCGATATCTCGAAAGCTTTCAATAGTATCTATTGTTTGGATGGTATGATCATAGACGTCATGTAGATAAAGTTTTGTACTTTCAGAGACAAGGGGTGTCTCGCTTTTGCGAAATTGATTAATGACCTCTCTTAAGGGCCAAATCGATTTGCGTAACATAATCATGTCTCGTTTGGATTTTTGCAAACGTGTTATGGTGACTGTTTTTGAGGCTTTTATAACCTCTTCTTCAAGCTTGTCGAGCTTTTCATCTATCTTTTCTAAGATTAAAAAGTAGTTATCGACAATGCAGTCGATCAGGGCATAGCATAAGTAGTCGATCCCCAGTGTGCGGATACGGCTAGATTCTTTTCTAAGGCGCTGTCGAACGGGATCAAAAACATCTTGGTCTGCTTCTACAAACGAAAGCAAAAAATTCGGACCTAACACTAAGCTTACTTGCTCATCTTCGATGGAGTCTGTTGTTTCCTGGTAACGAAGCATCCGGATCACAATAAATAAAAAATCTTTGTAGTCATCTAGTTTAGATCTTTGTCCTGATATTAAAATATCTTCTTGTGCAAGAGGGTGAATATGAAAATGTTCTCCCAAAAAACTGATGGCATGCGTATCGTGGCTGTTTTGCACATGGATCCAATTGGATAGATCTTGATTTAATTGTTGAACACTCGCTTCTGGTGAAAGATTTTGGTGTTCTTCAAAAGTATGGCTATCATATTGAATGAGAGAGATACAAGCTGTAGAGGGTGTACTATCGGTATTTACCAAAGCGCCAGGCGGAAGGCCAGCTCTTTTTGCACTTTTCTTGAGGGTCTTGAACATGAATTTTGTCCTAATTGACTGTTTATTTTAATTTATAATGTTTATTGTTTTTTTGAATATGCTAGAAAGTTTGGGTTTACAGAAACTCGCATATCATGTATTCAATAAGCAGTTTTTTGCAGAGAGATCACACGATGTTGACAATTCTTAATCTTTTTGGACGTTCTCCTTTTGCTCTATTAGAATCTCATATGGGCAAGGTGGCTTCCTGTGTTTATTTATTGAAAGATTTATTTCAAGCGATCAAAGACCGCGATTATCAGGCGGTAGAACAAATTGCCGAGAGAACCTGCGAATTTGAGCATCAGGCAGATATTGCAAAAAATGACATACGAAATCATCTTCCTAAAAGTCTTTTTTTGCCCATTGACAGAGGAAATCTTCTGCAAATTTTAACGATACAAGATAGCATAGCGGATAAAGCTGAAGATATTGCTGTGTTAGCCACTTTAAAAGAGATTACTTTTCTGGCTCCTTTGGAAAATCATTTTCAAGAGTTTTTGGATAAAAATTTAGAAACTTTTGAGGGTGCCCGTCATATTATTCAAGAACTTCACGAATTATTAGAATCCTCTTTCGGCGGAATAGAGGCTGAAAAAGTACGCAGGATGGTCGATGAAGTTTCTTTCAAAGAACATGAGGCAGATCTTATTCAAAGAAAGCTCCTTAAAGGATTGTTTCAAATGGATCAAGAGATTTCCTATGGAACATTCTATCTTTGGCAACGTATTTTCTACTCTTTAGGAGAAATTGCCAACTTGTCTGAAAATCTAGCTCATCGAGTTAGGACAACTTTGGAATTAAAATAATGTCAATTGAAATTATCTTGTTAATTCTAGTCCTTGTGGCTGGTTTTTACATGTCTTGGAATATTGGGGCAAATGATGTTGCCAATGCTATGGGGACTTCTGTAGGATCAGGCGCTTTAACTTTAAAACAAGCTGTGATTATTGCTGCTGTTTTGGAGTTTTCAGGGGCTTTCTTTTTTGGATCCCATGTATCGTCCACGATTCAAACAGGGATTGTGGATCCGGAAATTTTCGCGCATGATTCCCGTATATTAGTCTATGGGATGCTTTCTTCCTTGATTGCAGCGGGAGCCTGGTTACAAGTGGCTTCTTATTTTGGATGGCCGGTCTCTACCACCCACTCCATTATTGGGGCTTTGATTGGATTCGGTGTTGTTGTAGGGGGGATCGAAGCTGTTTATTGGTCGAATGTTTTTTCAATTGTTTCGAGCTGGATTGTATCACCTCTGCTAGGTGGATTAATCTCTTATGGTGTTTTTAGTTTGCTTCGCAAACAGATTTTTTATTCCTCTTGCCCATTGAAGGCCGCTAAAAAGTGGACGCCGCTACTGGTTTTTCTTCTCATTTTGATCCTCTTTTTGATCATGATTCCTTCAGGATTGAAAAATTTAAATCTCTCTCCTCTGCAGGGCCTTTTTATGAGCTTGGTTGCGGGGGGAATTGGAGCATTCATCAGTTGGTTATGTCTTAAGCGCTTATTTCCTACCGAAGTGCAGATCCGGTCGGTTGCTCAAATCAACCTTGAGCAAATAAAAGAAATGGAAAAAGCCAAAAAATGCCTGGAGCGTGTGCAGTCTGCATCTTGTGGAGAATTACAATTTCATTTAGAGAATGTCGTTGAAGAAATCGATGGGATGATTCACAAACAAAGTGAGCCACATGATGATGCGCATTCCGAATATAGTGGTGTGGAAAAAATTTTTGGATATTTACAGATTATCAGCGCTTGCTTGATGGCTTTTGCCCATGGTGCGAATGATGTTGCGAATGCTATTGGTCCTTTATCCGCTTCCGCATCCATTTTGCTAACGGGAGAAATTCCTTTTGAAGCACCTGTGCCAGCTTGGGCTTTAGCTCTGGGTGGGGTTGGGATTGTGGCAGGATTAGCGACTTGGGGATGGCGTGTGATTGAGACAATTGGAAAAAAAATTACGGAACTCACTCCAACCCGAGGCTTTGCGGCCGAATTTGGTGCTGCAACGACAATTTTACTAGCATCGCGTTTAGGATTGCCTATTTCGACAACACATACTCTAGTGGGGGCTGTCATAGGCGTTGGTCTTGCGCGCGGAATAGAAGCTTTAGATCTTGGAACAATGCGTGAGATTGTCATTTCGTGGGTCGTGACAGTTCCAGCCGGAGCTGCTGTGGCTGTGGCTGTATTTTATTTGATAGCAGGAATTTTTGGTTAAAATCGTACGAGGAATTGTGAACAAAAAAATTATCCCTTTAATTTGTCTATGTTTGTGGCTGGCATCTCTTGGAATTGCGCATGAAACAAATACCTCTAAAGCTCTCCTGAAAGGGGAAGTTTCCATAAAGCCTGTTGCGACTGTTGACAATCCACCAGAACAAATGCGAGAGGGGCAAATTCAGGCCGGTATAGAAGTGGCTTTTAGTGTAAAAGTTAAGAACGAAGGAAACCAAGCGAGCCAACCGGGAACTCTGCAAGTCTACTATCGATTCCCTCCTTCTCTTCAACATCTATCATCTGCCTCTTTATTCGAAACAGAGGAGGTTTCTTTACCAGTATTACAGCCAGGTGAAGAAAAGATGATCACATTTGATAAAAAACAAAGAATGCCTACATTATACGATTTTGTGAGAGATGATTGGGGAAAACGCGAATATCAAGCTATTGCTAGAGTGGCAGGGCAAGATCAAGTTCTGCATGTGGTTGCATTGACATTTTCAGCTTATTATTACGAAATTCCGATATCAACCAAAATTGCGGCGGTTCCTGTTTTTAATCACTAAATCGTTGGTGCATAATGCCCCTGTTCCTTCACCCTGTTTTGCAGTCTTCTTTAACGAGAGTGTTGCTATTAAGAATGGTATAGGGGCGCAAATTTGCTAAAGAGAGCTGCGGACAAATTTGTAAGTGAAGTTTTTGTTAGGTTCAGAATAGGTGTAATTGTCCTGATTGGAAGAGGGGAATCACTTATCAAGGAGATAAATATCATAGCCATCAACATGATTGGCATTTTTTCTGATGAAATGCTTGAAAGAGGAGAGCTTGAAGCTTGCTTTTTCAAAGGAGTTGTGGTTTCTGTTTATGCTTTGGCTAGAACTGTAAGAGCCTTTATGCTCATCATGCGGATTGGAGGAAAGGCGATGTACAATTTCATGAGATTTCTTCCCAGGATCCGGCTAGATTTAAGATTTTCTCGAAAAAGTACGTAGAGCCAGGATTGAAGAATACCTAGCACAGAAAAAATTGGCGTGTGGGATCTCCAGACGGCAAAGGCCAAAAAACATGTGCACATTTTACCCCACATCTAAATAAGATCTACCCTATGCGGCTTTCTGACGAAAAGTGTTCCATTTTAAGAAAAGCTTCTGTTCATTCTGGATGCATCTAGTCAATTTGCGCACATTAAATTTGAAACAAAGGCGCAGGCATTGCTCGCTCTGTAATCTTGTAAAAAAAAGATGATTGCATTTGATAAAAAACAAAGAATGCCTACATTATGCGATTTTGTGAGAGGTTGATTGGAAAAAGCGTCGGTACCGAGCTGTTGCGAGATTGGCTGAGTGGATCAAATTCTGCACAGGATTGCTATGGCATTTTCAGCTTATTATGACGAAATTCCGATATCAACCAAAATTGCGGTGATTCCTGTTTTTAATCATTAAATTGGTTGTGCATAATGCCTTTGTACCTTCAACCTTTTTTGCAGCCTTCTTTAACGCGAACGTTGCTACTAGGAATGGTAGAGGGGCACGAATTCGCTAAAAAAGAGCAGCAGACAAATTTCGTAAGTGAAGTTTTTATTCGATTCAGAATAGGTGTGATTGTCCTGATTGGAAGTGGTGAATCACTTATCAGTGGGATAAATGTGATTGCCATCAACATTATCGGCATTTTTTCTGATGAAATGCATGAAAGGGGAGAGCTGGAAGCTTGCTTTTTCAAAGGGGTTGTGGTTTCTGTTTTAATTTCTGTTTATGCTTTGGCTGGAACTGAGAGAGCTCTTGCGCTCATCGTGCGGATTGAAGAGGAGGCTGATGCGCAATTTCATGAGATTTCTTCCCAGGGGCTAGCTAGATTTGAAGAGTTTCTCGAAAAAGTACGTAGAACCAAGGTTGAAGAATACTTGGCAAACGGGAACAATCCTGTAGAGCTTTTTCCTGGCGTTTGGGACCACCAGACGGCAAAGGCTAAAAAAGCATTTGCACATTTTACCCAACATTTAAATAAGATCTATCCTATGCAGCTTTCTGACGGAAAGTATGCGGTTCTAAGAGAAGCGAGAAAGACGATTCAGTTCATTCTGGATGCTTCTAGTCAATTTGTGCTAGTAAAAGAAGATGTTGAGCAGCCTTTATTCACTCCCTTCGATTTTATTTAGTAATTCTATTGATTTTTTTATTTAGAGATTAAGATTTGGTTGTCTTTATCAGATTTTTTTTGTTTAATGCTACCTTGTGGTTTTCTGGTAAATAAATTAATTTAAACTTCCGTTAAAAATTTCATCTATAACTAGGAATAAACTTTTTCTTGTTATTCTTTGAGAAAAGAGGATGATTTTTTATCACGAAATGAATTCTGTAGACGATGTTTAAGCTCATCACGTGTATAGTAGATGTTTGCCTTAGGGATTGCAAATAACTATTCGATTTTTACGATTTTTATTAATTTCAAATCAATGACATGTCTTAGTTAAGAGGGATTATGATCGCAAGAGTTCAGACAAAAATAAATGATGCGTACGCCGCTCTAATTCTGGAAAATAAACCGGTGTATTTAACAACGCGGTTAGAATTAAAAAATGAACGAATCAAAATTCGCTTTCATTTTTTGCATAATCTTTTGCGTTTCTTTGGAATGCGACTGGCGTCGACAAAAGAATCTGAAGTCGCAAAAATTCTACAAAAAGTTGCGATAGAAAAGAAATATAAGTTGGATGATGAATATAAAAATAAATTAGTTGCACTTGTTGAAAAATTGAAAGAAAAAACCCTGCAAAGTAAGAATGCAAAAATTTGTTGTGAGTTCGATACGATAAAACAACGCATTGGTGGAAAGGTTATAGAAATAAATAATAAAGCTAATGCGATCATTCCTGAAGGGGATTCCATAGGAAGTGATAAGCAAGGGGTGTCGAGTGATATTGTGAGAGATCTGGATTCACTCAGGATAAACAATGCAGATAGAGAAGAAAAGTTAAAGAAAGAAGAGCCTGAGGAAGAAGATACCCAGGATGTAGAGCCCAAAAATGTAGAGCAAAAATTATCTGATGATAATATGACAGAGCAAGATTCTTCCAAAAATAGTCATGGCGACCCTCAAGTTGAACTGAAGCAAAAAGAGGTTTCTTATGAATCTGTTCCTGAGGGGCATGAAGGAAAGCGAAGTCCTATTGACTTTGCTACAGTAACACCGCTACCACCGGTTCCTCCTGCTCCTCCAATGCCTCCGCCAGCGCCGTTGCCAAATGTTAATTCTAATAATAGAATGCAAAAGGGGACTGGGAATAGAGCGTCGGTTGCGCAGAAAGTGAGGGCGCAAGTTCCGCACCTTACAATCGATTTGGCAGCTATTAATGAGGCAAGAGCTCGTTTGAACAGTTCTGGATCAGTACGAGTTAAAAAGGCGCTTCCCCAAGCAAGCTCTATTGAAAACAAGCCTGCTGCATCGACTCCAAAAAATATGAAACAAGGAACGGCGAGAATTAATACACGACTAAAAGGGGCATTATTAAATCTTGTCACATTGGAAGAATTTTTTGATGGGAAAAGTTCTGAAGAAATCAACCGCGAACTTTCAGCGACAGATGAAAATGGAAATACGATATTGCATCTGGCTATTAAAGCTAAACCGAGGTTTATTAAAGATTTGATCGAATATGGGGCGGATCCTTCCAAAACCAACAATTTTGGAAAGATAGCGCTTCAATTATATAATGATGAATTAGGATCTTATGGAGATGAAGAAATTCGCACATTATTAACTCCCCAAACTGTTTAATTGATCAGATTTAACCCGGTTAGAAGAATGGCCGGGTTTCTATTTCTCCCTTTATTATTAAAAAGTTAGGGTGTTATTCACTGCATTTCTAAATTTAAGTTTGCGTTTTGGGCTTGTCTGCTTTTTATCTTTAACTTCTCTTTGCAAAAATCTTTCTTTCCTCTATACTTACTCCATGTCTTCATAAGGAAATCTAAAATTTCCAGAGGACTATTTCGTTAAATGTTATCTTTAAATTTAACAAAATCAAACCGTATCACATGAAGAAAATCGTGTGGAAAGTATAAGGAGAAGGCAAACATGCCGACAATTAACCAGTTGGTTCGAAAAGAACGACGACCAAAGACAAAACGTAGTAAGTCTCCTGCTCTGCAAGCATGTCCACAAAGACGTGGTGTATGTCTGCAAGTTAAGACAAAGACTCCAAAAAAACCTAACTCCGCTTTGCGTAAAGTAGCTTGGGTTCGGTTGTCTACAGGTCAAGAAGTTATCGCTTACATCGGTGGTGAAGGTCACAACCTCCAAGAGCACAGCATTGTTCTCGTGCGTGGCGGACGTGTAAAAGACTTACCTGGTGTGCGCTACCATATCGTACGTGGAGCATTAGACTGCGCGGCGGTTAAAGACCGTAAGCAAGGAAGATCTAAGTATGGGGCAAAACGTCCTAAGTAACACTGGGATTCTCCTGAATGAGTATCCTAGTTCGTGATTTGTGTTTTAAATGTTAAAACGTAAATCACGCACAGGCTGACAGATTTGTCAAGCCAGGTGAATTCGTTGAGGTTTTCCTATTCAGGCTTTATAATACCTGTTTTAAGAACACAATTTTATTGAGGAAATTATGTCAAGAAGACATCGCGCAGAAAAGCGAGAAATTGAACCAGATCCCCTTTACGGGAGTGTGCTACTCGCAAAATTTATTAACAAAGTGATGGAGCAAGGAAAAAAATCTTGCGCACGCAGAATTGTCTACGGTGCGTTGGATGAATTTTCTAAAAGAGTGAAGTTTGAAAGCCCATTAGAAGCTTTCGAAGAAGCTTTAGAAAACGCAAAACCTTCTCTCGAAGTTAAATCCCGCCGTATCGGTGGTGCAACGTATCAAGTTCCAATCGAAATTTTGCCTCACCGTCGTACTTCGATGGCAATGGGTTGGATTATTGATAATGCAAGAAAAAAACCAGGTCGTTCAATGAAAGATGCGCTTGTTGCAGAGTTAACAGACTGCTTTAACAAACAAGGAAGCACGATCAAGAAAAAAGACGACACTCACCGTATGGCAGAAGCTAACAAAGCCTTTGCTCATTACAAATGGTAAAAGGAGAATGACGCATGGCAAGAGGTGAAAAAAACCAATTAAAGAACATTCGTAATATCGGGATTATGGCTCACATTGATGCCGGTAAAACGACAACAACAGAGCGTATTCTCTACTATTCAGGCCGCGTACACCGTATGGGTGAAGTGCACGAAGGTGCAGCGACAATGGACTGGATGGAACAAGAGCAAGAGCGTGGAATTACCATTACTTCTGCGGCCACGACTGTATTTTGGAAAGATGCAAAAATCAACATCATCGATACCCCTGGACACGTTGACTTCACAATCGAAGTAGAACGTTCTCTCCGTGTTCTCGATGGCGCTGTTGCTGTATTCTGCTCCGTATCTGGCGTTGAACCTCAATCTGAAACTGTATGGCGTCAAGCTGACCGCTATGGAGTTCCACGTATCGCATTTGTAAACAAAATGGACCGCGTTGGAGCTGACTTTGCAGATGCTGTTCGCACAATGCGTGAAAAGTTACATGCAAACGCAATCCCTGTGCACTGCCCAATCGGTGCAGAAGCTGATTTTAAAGGGATGGTTGATCTTGTTAGCATGAGAGCTCTTTTTTTCCATGATGAAACCCTCGGTGCTCAGTGGGAAGAAACAGACATTCCAGAAGATCTTTTGGAAAAATGCAAACAGATGCGTACAGAACTGTTAGATGAATTGGCGACAATTGACGACAGCGATGATGAATTCATGACAAAAGTTTTGGAAGATCCAGATGCTTTGACTGTTGATGAAATCAATGCTGTAATCCGAAAAGGGGTATGTGCAAATAAATTCAACCCAGTTCTTTGCGGATCAGCTTTTAAAAACAAAGGGATTCAGCAGTTACTAGATGCGGTTGTTAGTTGGATGCCTTCTCCATTAGATCGTGGTGCAATTAAAGCACATGATTTGAATACGGATGAAGAGATCATGTTGCAACCATCAGATGACGCCCCGTTTTCTGCGCTTGCATTTAAGATCATGACAGACCCCTATGTTGGTCGTTTAACATTTATCCGTATTTATAGCGGAATGTTGACTAAAGGGATGAACCTGATCAACAGTACAAAAGATAGTAAAGAACGTATTTCTCGTTTGCTTGAAATGCACGCTAATAAGCGGGAAGAAAGAGACGAGTTTTACACAGGGGATATCGGAGCTTGCATTGGCCTTAAGAAAGCAAGTACAGGCGATACTCTTTGTGAAGCAGAACGTCCTTTCGTCTTGGAAAAAATGGAATTCCCAGAGCCTGTGATTTCAATGGCGATTGAGCCAAAGTCAAAAGCAGATCGGGAAAAACTTTCTGGTGCGCTTTCCGCTCTATCAGAAGAAGATCCTACTTTCCGTGTAACAACGAACGAAGAAACGGGTCAAACAATCATCGCAGGGATGGGTGAGCTTCACTTAGAGATCTTGCATGACCGTATGAAGCGTGAATTTGGCGTGGAAGCAAACGTTGGTAAACCACAGGTATCGTACAAAGAAACGATCACAATCCCAGGGGCTTCTCAAACGAAGTTTGTGAAACAGTCCGGTGGTCGTGGACAGTACGCGCACGTTGAGCTTGAAGTCCAGCCTAATGAAAAAGGTAAAGGAAACGAAGTCGTCAGCAAAATCGTGGGCGGTGTGATTCCTCGTGAATACATCCCAGCTGTTATTGCAGGTGTAAACGAAGGTCTTGCGACGGGCGTGTTAGCTGGTTACAACCTAGTTGACGTAAAAGTTGCGATTGTTTTCGGATCTTATCACGATGTCGACTCTAGTGAGATGGCGTTTAAAATCTGCGGTTCCATGGCGATTAAAGATGCTGCACGTAAGTGTAAGCCAATTATCCTTGAACCGATCATGAAAGTAGACGTTACAACTCCTGAAGCTTCTTTAGGGGATGTGATTGGAGACTTGAACCGTCGTCGCGGGAAGATTTTAGGACAAGAGAACCACAAAGGATCTGTCATCGTAAGCGCTGAAGTGCCTTTGAGTGAAATGTTCGGATACTCAACGCAATTGCGTTCGTTATCCTCCGGACGTGCAACGTATACGATGGAACCAAGTCACTTTGAGAAAGTTCCAGCTAAAATCCAAGAAGAAATTACTAAGAAGTAAGGCTTATCCTATATGGCAAAACAAGAAAAACATACTAAGCAATCTAAGCAAAAAATCCGTATTCGGCTTAAAGGTTACGACCAACGTTTGTTGGATCGTTCAACAGCTGACATTGTGGAAACTGCTAAACGTACTGGAGCTGGAGTGGCTGGTCCAATCCCTCTTCCAACACGTTGCGAGAAGTTCACAGTGCTACGTTCTCCAAACATTGACCGTAAATCACGGGAACAGTTTGAGATTCGTACGCACAAAAGATTGATTGACATTCTACACCCAACAGGTAAAACAATCGATGCTCTTAAGACATTGACATTGCCTGCTGGTATTGATATTAAAATCAAAGCTTAAGTCCTTTTTAAGGCTGTCTCTCAGAAGACAGCCTTTTTCTTATCTATTTCAGATATTCAATCCACCCATCATTTAAAATTTGTTTAACAATAACTGGATAATCTTCATAAGCTTGTTGTACAGATTGTTGAAAGACTTCCCTGGCCTCTTCTACCCGTTGATCTAAGATCAAGGCTCGCACTTGATAAGCAGCTATGCGCCAATGTGCAAAAGGTGTTTGTTGTAAGGTTTTAAAGTGTTGAGCAGCTTCATTATAAAAATGGTTGCCTAAGTCTTGTAAAGCTTTCCATAAAAGATAAGTAATCTCTCCACCATTTTTGCCAGAAGAGGCGTAGAATCTTTGATAAAGCTTTCCAATTTTTTCCCCTTCGGCAGAATAGGGTTTACTAGCAGCTATGCCAAACAATTCTTTATCGACGATATCTTGTAAATAAGACTCTGCTTGATTTTCTGGATCAAACAAAAGAGACGCTGAGCAAGCTTTGACAAGATCTGACACGACAACGTGAGGATAAAACTTGCGGTTAAAAATGAGAACAATATCACCAATTGTGTAGAATTCATGATGCGGATTCATTTCTTTAATCTGTGCGTACATCTCCCTGACAGGCAATAGGGCTCTTTGATCTGGAAAATACATCCCTCGAATATCATCAATAAGGATTACATCATCGGCAGAACCGTAGGCCTTAATAATATTTAATTCTGTAGGAATTGGATTGTAGCCAGGAATTCCACCTGTCCCTTCTCCGGAGCAGTGGGCGTCCAGCCAATAGAGGCGTCTTTGAGGGGCCAACTGAATCATATCTTTCAATAAGACGCAGGTATCGCCTAGATACAGGCGCACATTAGGATATTTATCTAATCTTTTCTTGGCGATTCGATAGTTGTTTTCGAAGATTTCGATGCTATGTACTTGAGGAAATGTTTTGGCGGCTAATTCTGTTGTTTCACCGCCAGCTGTACCCGTTTCAATGAAAGAAAAGATCCCAAAAGCTCTTTGAAAGTTGCGAAGATCATGAATGTTGAACGTATAGAGCTCTTTAGAAATTAAAGTGATATCGTTTGCATACGCAAGTATGGGTAACAACAGTAAAGCTAGTAATATTTTTCTCATAATCTATCCTTGGTTGATAGAAAATGTAGATAGCATGCTGTGCGATTTATTTGTATAAAAATATGTTTAAGTTGTTTTTTTCCAAATTTTCCCATCAATAATGGTTCTAAAGTCTTCTGAAGACGAAAATTCTGCATGCAAAGCGTACTCTTCCAGTTCGGGATTGAAAATGTAGACTTCAAATCCTTCTAAGGTATCACTTCGAAACTCCCAAGCAATTTTATTTTGCTCGATGACCCCTATACCAGATACCTTTCCCATCGTTTCGTTTTCTAGCTCTAAAGAAAAAGAGGTGGGGGTGATATCAAAAAAACGAAAGTGGTTACGCATTTGCTCAGTGACGCTCTCCATTTCCACTTGCTGAAAAGTATGGATTTCATCTTGAACGAGCGAAGACACTGTCCATTTTGTGAAAAATCGCAATGTTTCTGAAGATGTATTGAACGTGAGTTTTCCTTCGCCAATCCAAAGACCAGGTTGAAAAATAAAAAGATGTTGAAACATTAAAACATGAACCTCCGACTATAAATGCTCTGTAAAATTCCCAGGGCCGCCATGGTGGATAGAATCGAAGATCCTCCATAGCTAACTAGGATTAAGGGAACTCCTGTGATCGGTAAGAAACCACTCATCATTCCGATATTAATTAAAATGTGAATTGCCAGGTAGACGGTGATACCAGCGGATAAAAGCCGACCAAAAGGGTCTTTTGCGACAGCAGTTGCTTGGAAACTTAAATAAATGAGGGCATAAAAAAGGGCGATTAAGGCCACTAACCCAAAAAAACCAAATTCTTCTCCAAAAGAGGGGAAAACAGAGTCTGTATAGGGAAAAGGCAGCCAGCCTCCACGCGTGTAGTCGCTATTGCGCCAACCCGTTCCTGTTAGCCCTCCCAGAGCAATGGCGGTTGCTGAAGCTCGCTGGTGGTGGGTGCGTGGGTCGAGTCGGTTAAATTGATATTCTTTCATCACAAGTGTGGCATACGATCTAACGGATTCATGCGGCACAATTTCCAAAAATATTAAGGCAACAATGGATAACATCAGGGCGCCACCCCAGGTCATTAAGCGGATGACCCATGGCTGAATATTACCAAAATAAAACATCACTAACGTAATGGGATAAAGAACAAGTGCGGTTCCTAAATCTGGTTGTTTGAGGATAAGAAAAAAAGGAATGCCAACAATTAAAAGGCCTCCAAAGGCTGTATTCCAAGTCGAAGATTGATGGCTCTTTCTTTCCAAAAACCAGCTAAGGGCAATCACAACAATTAATTTAGCGCCTTCAGATGGTTGAAAAGCGGCATGGATAATGGGAATACGATACCAGCGATGAACTTGTTGAATGGAATCTGTAAAAAATAGCCCGAAGAGTGCAACAAGCATGGTTGCGTATAAAATCCAGGCCCACTCACGTAATTTATTGTAGTCAAATCCAGCAAAAAAAAGATAAATACCCCAGCCTAGCAAAAAGCGTTGCAGTTGATTTCCAACGACAGGGGTAAAAAAGGATTCATCGACAATCTCAGAAGTCCCTGCGGAGCTATAGGAGGAAATAATCAAAATGCTGACAAACATTAAACTTAGAATCACGGGAATGATTCTAAAATCCATGCGCGCTAAATAATGGTAGTTCCATATCGCCATTTTTATTCTACGGTCGCTTAATGACTAATTTTAAATTAATTGAGTTTGTTTGTTGCATAATGCTATTCTACATCGCAGAGGATTTTTGAGTTATGAAAATTGTCAGACACCATTTAAATACTGTTTCATCTACAAATACCTGGGCCAAAGAACACCGCAATCAATTTGATCGGGAAGTCGTGACTTTGATCACGGCCGATGCACAAACATCGGGCAGGGGAAGATTGCAGAGAACGTGGTTTTCTCCACCTTCTCGCAATATCTACGCCACTTTTTGTTTTTTTATTCCGAATACATTGCGTGTTTCTAGTTACTGTCTGGCTCAAATTAGTGCCCTTTTTATTGCAGAGCTTATCCAAGAGCAGGGCTTAGTCGTAAACATCAAATGGCCGAATGACTTGTTGATTCGAGATCAAAAAGTAGCAGGTATTTTGATGGAAACTTGTGTGGAGGACTCCTACTCTTTAGTTATTTTGGGTATTGGGATCAATGTAAACATGACAGAAGAGGACCTCTTGTTGATTGAACGAGCTGCGACCTCGCTCATGGTTGAAGCTAAAAGACCATTCGAACGAGAAATACTGTTGCATTCCTTAGAGGGTAAATTTTTGAGAGATTATACCTTATTTTTGAAAGAAGGATTTTCTCCTTTTTTTGAAAGGTATGCGAAGGAAGTTCAGGGGCTAATTGGAAGAGAGGTGACCTTAGCCCAAGGCAATGACCAATGGAGAGGTGTTATCGATTCGATAACGGAAGCCGGATTTTTACTCGTACGCCTTTCAGACGGCTCTCTAAGAGTTGTCAGTTCGGCTGAAATTTTCTAAATTATCACTCAGAAATGCTTGCTTGTGCGGCCGCTAAACGCGCAACTGGAACTCTAAAAGGAGAGCAAGAAACGTAGTTCAGCCCCATTTTTTGGCATAAAGCGATTGATTGCGGATCTCCGCCATGCTCTCCACAAATGCCACACTTAAGATCGGGCTTAACGTGTCTTCCTTTGTGAATAGCCTTTTGCATGAGCACTCCCACCCCTTCTTCATCGAGATTTTGAAAAGGGTCATGTTTAAGAATTTGAAACACTTCCGTTGGTTCAAGTGGATTTACTACCCCTTTGACATATAGAGGGACAAATTTAGCGCTATCATCCCGACTAATCCCAAATGTTGTTTGAGTTAGATCGTTTGTCCCAAAGCTAAAGAAGTCGGCGTGTTCAGCAATTTTATCGGCAATTAGGCAGGCTCTGGGCAATTCGATCATGGTCCCAACCAGATAAGGAATCGATTTTCCAGTTTCCAAAAAAACGCGGTGAGCTATTTTATCAATTAAGGCCTTTTGATGAATCAGTTCATTTTCAATTCCAACAAGAGGGACCATAATTTCTGGGTATACCACCATGCCATCTGTAGCGACCTCTATAGCGGCTTCAAGGATCGCTCGTGTTTGCATTTCTGTGAGCTCTGGATAGGAAATGCCTAAACGACAGCCTCGATGTCCTAACATTGGATTGAGTTCTTTCAGGGAATTGCGAATTTCCACCAGACGGTTGCGTGAAATTTTCATGATGTGAGCGAGTGTATCGAGCTCATCTTCATTGTGTGGCATGAATTCATGTAGGGGAGGATCTAGCAGCCGAATGGTAACCGGAAGTCCATGCATAGCCCGAAAAATTCCGATGAAATCCTTTTTCTGATGAGGAAGTAATCGATCGATAGCCAATCTGCGCTCATCGGGATGGATGCTAAAAAACATGCAACGCACATCATTTAAGCGATTGAGGTCCATGAACATATGTTCAGTGCGGCAAAGACCGATTCCATCAGCTCCAAAGAGACGTCCATATTCACTATCTTGGGGGGTATCGGCATTCATTCGCACTTTGATTTTGCTATAGCGATCGGCGATTTCCATCAATTTGTCATATTGTTGATAGAGAAGGCTATCTTCAGGTTTTTTGGTTTTGGCTAGAAGAACCTGTGCGATTTCTGAAGCGCTTGTGGGAAGATGGCAGAAGAAAACTTCACCAGTTAAGCCGTCGATAGCGATAGGGTCTCCTTCTTTGATAGTTTGCTTGCCATCAGAAAGTGTTTTGGCAGCATCATTATACAATAAAGAAGAGCATCCCACGACACAAGGTTTTCCCATCCCTCTTGCTACTACAGCTGCATGGCTGGTGCTGCCCCCACGAATCGTTAAAATTCCCTCTGCAGCGACCATACCGGGAAAGTCATCAGGACTTGCTTCTTCTCGAGCAAGAATGCAGGGAATTCCTTTTCTTCTCATTTCTACAGCTTTTTCCGACGTGAAAACCAGACTTCCAGAAGCCGCTCCAGGACCTGCATTGAGCCCTTTAGTTGCTAGAAATTGCTCGGCACTTTTTTTGACTTCGGAATCAAAGATGGGAGTTAGAATTTGGGTGAGTTGTTCAGGTTGAACACGTTTTAAAGCTGTTTTTTCGTCGATCAAACCTTCATCCAGCATCTCTGCAGCGATACGGATCGCTGCAAAACCCGTACGTTTTCCTGCACGTGTTTGAAGCATGTAAAGATGACCATCTTCAATGGTGAACTCGATGTCTTGCATATCGTGAAAATGCTGTTCGAGCTTTTTGACGATCGAGAGAAGTTGCTGATAGACAGAGGGCATCAGTTTTTCTAAGCTTTCAAGAGAAGAATGAAAAACATGCCTTTGGTATTCGTTAATCGGGTGGGGGGTCCGGATTCCAGCGACCACATCTTCCCCTTGTGCAGATACCAGAAATTCTCCGTAAAACATATTTTCGCCAGTCGCAGGATCTCTTGTAAATCCAACTCCGGTGGCAGAGCGCTCATTTTTATTCCCGAAAACCATTCGTTGCACATTCACGGCTGTTCCCCAATCATCCGGGTAGCCATGTAGGTGCCTGTACAACACTGCTCTTTCGCTGTCCCAGCTGTTGAAAACGGCTCCTATGGCGCGCATTAATTGTTCTTTTGGATTTTGAGGAAAAGGTTTGCCGCAATGGTCTTCGTAAATTTGCTTGAAAATGATGCAAGTCCTTTTAAGTCCGTCTGCTTCGAGTTCTTGGCTTGAGGAGACTTTTTCTATCCGCTTGATCTCTTCAAATGTTTGATCAAACTGTTTTCGGCTGACTCCGTCAACCACTTCCCCGTACATTTGAATAAAGCGGCGATAATTGTCATAAGCAAATTTAGCGTTACCCATTTTCTCTGCAAAACCTGCCACCGAAGCATCGTTTAAACCCAGGTTGAGAATTGTATCCATCATGCCTGGCATAGAAACTCGGGCACCCGAACGCACTGACACGAGTAAGGGATTTTTCTCGCTGCCGAATTGAGATCCTGTGTTTTTTTCTAAAACCTGCAGGGCGTGGAAAATTTGTTCAACAATTTCATTGGATAAGCTTTTTTGGTTACGACGATAGACATTGCACGCTTCGGTTGTGATAATAAATCCAGAGGGAACTGGAAGAGCAAGTGCGCACATTTCTGCTAGCCCATGCCCTTTTCCCCCCAGAAGATTTTTATCTAGGGGAGGAGAAGGGATGTGCTCCCCAAATGGAAAAACATAAGCCATTTGGGCATTGCGGTCGGTTCTCCAAGTTGGTGAAGTCATTCCGACACCTATTTTGTAGCGGGTACAGGAGCATCTTTCATGTATTCAACCACCAATTGTAAGGGAACGACTCTTTCTGGCTGAAAGAGAGGGCCTTCAATAATGACCATCTGTCGCGCTTTTTCTTTTTGACGCATTTCTTCTACAACCGGAGGCGGAAAAGCTCGGGTTTGAATGTTGTACTGTTCCGTGTATTCGTCTTGTACAGGAGTGATCCGATTGACAAGATTAAAAACAGTTCCATCTTGATCGGAAACTAATGTAATATTATTTCCACTTGTACGAATATGCCCTCGTACAGTTAAGCGGATGATTTTTAAACGTGGACCTACCATACGCATAGTTCCGTTGATAGGTGCAAAAGAGAAAGGCACATTCGGCTGCCATTTAAGCTGTAGTTGGCCTGCCGAAGCATTCATGAGGACCTGAGAAACTCCGCGCACTTTTTGAAATTCTTTTTGAAGAAGTTCTGCACATGCCGGAGGACAAAGCGCACTTTGCCAGGTGATTGCAACATTTTGAATTTCCCCATGCAGCCAGATTGTTGATAAAGTAAAACAAGCAAATAAGGAATGGAATAAACGTGAAAGCTTCATGGTTTCCTCATTCTTTATTTAGAAGGATTCATTATACAAGTTGATACCGCCACTTTTTGCGATTCATAAACCATGCAAAATATAAATTCCAACAAAAATAAAATATGTAAAGATAGTTAAATGATTCAATAAAAGAAAAATGAAAGGGTTGTGGATTTTGCATGCGCATATTTAAGCGGGCTAAATTAAAGGCAAACTCTCCCTTCATGATTTGTTTTTTGCGCAATGAGGGGTTTTGCGATATGAGTTCTTTTGCCCATTCCTGAATTAAATAAAGTTCCCAACCTCTTTTCAATTGTTTATGCTGCTCTAAAATACTTGAGCTCAGAGGTTCTTTTACATATTCGTGCATAAGCCGTTCTTCAGAAGGAAAGAGTTGATTTTCTAATTGCAGGGATTTGGTTCCTGTATGTCGGGCATCAAAAATAAAAGCGATGCAAAGGATGGGTAAAACCCATGTCGCTTGTGCCGCGCCTTCTCTTTTACGAAGAAGGAGAATGGATAACACAACTGAAAATAAAATCCATCCTTTCGTAAAGGCTGGCGTTTTAAGAAAAAGCAAGAGAATGGAGTCTTTGCATTTTTCTAAAAAGGATTGATTTCCCATACTTTGGACTTGTCGATAAGAAGAGATAATATGCTGTCTTTCGTGTTCTGGGAGTTTTTCAAAGTGTTGTCGATTAAAAAGTTGATGCTCTTCAGATGACGGATGAGCGAGTGTACCCATGACATTTTCAAATAGAAGCGTGTGAGATTTTTGTGTAAAAAGAGCTCCCATAAAAGGATGGCCTGCATACAGACAAATGGCCGTAAATGCCAGGCAAAGCTGAAGAATGGCTAAAATGCGTAGGGGCGTGGGAAGAAATGTATCGGGAGGGAAGTCTTTTTTAGCTTTTTTTGTGAACATTGTAAAAATCTTCAAGTTTGTTGAAATGATCTCCCAACCTAAAAAAGTTAGTCATTATTTTCAATAAGAAGTATTTGATAGGGGGAAATTTGTGTCGTTTGGTATTTATTATGTTCGTTTTAGATACCAATTATAACCCAAAATTGGCTAAAATAGGGGGCAATTCCAACCAAAAAATGGCTAAAATTGGGTGCAAAAATAACCAAAAAGAGATTTTTTATGAAAAGGACGCTTGAGGCTGAGTTAATTGCATGGAAAGATAGAGGGGAGCATCTTCCTATTCTTTTGCGAGGAGCACGACAAGTCGGAAAAAGTTATTTAGTTGAAGATTTTGGTAAAACCTATTTTGAGGATATCGCGATTGTTGATTTTGAAAATCGACCAGAGTTAAGAATCGCATTTAATACAAGAGAACCTAAAGAAATTTTGTCGCGTTTAGAAATCGCTCTGCAAAAAAAAATAAAGGAAAAAACAACTCTTCTTTTTCTTGATGAAATTCAATCATGCCCAGAGGCGCTCATCTCTTTGAGATATTTTAAAGAGCAGATGCCAAATCTTCATGTGATAGCAGCCGGCTCTCTCCTTGAATTTTTGCTACACAATGAAAACTTTAGTTTTCCTGTTGGACGAGTTGAATTTCTTTATTTGCACCCTCTTTCTTTTATAGAATATCTTCAAGAAGCTGCTCCCATTTTAGCGACCCGACTCAAAGAATATAACCTCGATCACATACCGAGTGAATTAGAGCACCAAGAATTTTTAAAATGGGTAAGACGTTATCTTTTTATAGGTGGAATGCCAGCTGCGGTAAAAGCGAGTTTGAGTCAAACAACATTCTATGATTCGCAAAGAGTTCATGAGAGAATTCTTCAGGCTTATGAAAGTGATTTTGGCAAGTATGCTAAGCACGTGCAGCATAAATATTTGCATGCTATTTTTCAAAAGGCTCCATCTGTTGTTGGACAAATATTAAAATATAGCCGTATTCATGAAGATATTCGATCTAGAGAGTTAAAGCCCGCTCTCGAACTTCTTTACAGAGCTGGGCTTATTCAGCGCATATTTGCAACCACAGCTGCAGGCCTGCCTCTTCATGCCCATATTAAAAGTGAACGATTTAAGTTATTGTATTTGGATGTTGGATTGCTCCAGACAGCGACAAAAACCGATGCGACGCAATTTTTTGAGCAAGAGATCATGCAAATTAATTCAGGCATGGTTGCTGAGCAGTTTGTGGGACAAGAACTTCTTGCTTATTCTGCGCCTTATCAAAATGCACCCCTTCTTTTTTGGGAGCGAATGACGGGGGGATTGGCAGAGGTTGATTTTGTTGAGACTATTAAAGCAAATGTGATTCCAATTGAGGTAAAAGCAGGGGCAACAGGTACATTGCGATCGTTGCACGTTTTTCTCAATGAAAAAAATAGTCCATTAGGTGTAAGAATCGGAGAAAATCCTCTCTCCTTCCATCAAAAGGTTCTGTCGATTCCCTTCTACTTAGTAAATTCCATCGATTCCTTAGTTACTCAGGCATTGTCAAGGACATTGTGAGCTTTTTTCGGATTGAAATCACTTTTTCAACTTCGGCAATCTGTTCTCCATGGGTGTCTTTAATGAAAATCTTTTTATTCCAAAGCATTCGACTTTGTGTTTGAAGGGTGCTTAAAATGGAATCGATCTCTTCTTGAGATAGGGTAAATTCAGCTAAAAGATCTGTGCGTCCTGGCCTGAGGTAGCGAATGGTTGCCGATTTATCCCATACCTCATAGTCTGAGCTAAGATTTTTGATAAGCATGATCATATAAAAAGGATCTGCCATCGAGTAAATGGATCCTCCGTATTGAGTTCCTACATAATTGGTATTCCAGGATCTTAGAATTAGCTTTGTCACGATGCGACGATAGTCTTTAGCTACTTCGACGATTTTGATTCCTGCGAACAAAAAGGGGGGCCAAAGATTCCATAATTTGGGTGAAGCCTTTATTTTTCGCATCAGGGCCATAAATGATTACCTCAAAAAAAAACAAATGCATATTCTTGCAACAAATCCCTAAAATTAGGAGACAAAGATGAAGATTCAAGCGATTAAATTATGTTGGGTTGTTGTTTCTAACCTTGAACAAGCCGTTAAATTTTATCAAGAGTGTTTAGGACTGCAATTGATAGAATGGGATAAGCAATTTGGCTGGGCTGAGTTTGAGGGATATGAAGGAGGAGGACGCCTAGGGGTTGCTCAAGTAAGTGAATACACGCAAATTCCTGCGGGATCAAATGCGGTTGTAGCTTTAAATGTAGAAGATATAGAGAAAGCTAAAGAGGCCTGCGTGCAGAAAGGGGTGACTTGTGTGGGAGATGTGATCGAGGTCCCCGGGCAAGTTAAATTATTGGCTTGTCGTGATCAAGATGGAAATTGGTTTCAATTGGCTCAAGTGCTTTCTTAAAACATTTTTTATGGTTTAGTTTTCTTTTCGAGCAAAGCGTTCACGTTGAGCCTGAGAGGCAACTCCTCCAAAAATTTGAGCCATTTGTGAGACTCTTCCAGGAGTTGCGGGAGGTTGATTCACATCGTTTGCACCTAGATCATGCAGTGATCCTGTTCTTGGACTACTAGAACCTGGTATTACGGATTGCGATGTAGAGCTTGAAGGCGGAGAAGAAGAAAAACCTGAACCGACTCTGCTGTGATCTTCATGTTCATTAGGATCGTAGTCACGCTCGGATGCTTTCCATTCATCCTCAGTGCAGCACCCTCCCTCTTGGGCTTGCTGATCACGTACAGCAGGGTCTTCAATGACATGTGGTGGGTCTTTTTCAGCCTGGCGTTCTTTAACGCCATCGATTTTTTTCTTTACCTTTTCTCCAAAAGGACCTTCAGGCTTAAAGTTTGTGATCTCTTCTGGTGGGACATGATTCAAGCCTCGTTGGACGCTCTTTAACGTTGCTTTATCCAAGCCTGTGGTAGAGTCATTTGGTGTGTAAATCACCGCGGGAGCTGTAGGAGGGGCTGGAATTAAAAAAACTCTACCGCCAGAATGACAAAGAACAAGGCTTTGCCCAGATTTTGCAGCATTAAAACGTTTCTCTTGCAATCCCCAGCTATAAATTTTAAACAAATTATTGAGACCGATTTCAAGCTTAGTTCCCTTAAAAACCTTGATGATGGTTTGTATTTGGTTGTAACACTTTTCAAAATTTTCGATGTCTGCTGGAGTGATGTTTGTCAATTTGGAAAACTTTTCCAATTCTAAATCAAATTGGTGCGCACATTCCTTGCGTAAACATTTTTGAATGGTGCTGGTTCGCAAAAATTGAAAATGTTGAAAAAAATGTGCAATACGATGGGCTAATCGAGAGAAAGGATCTAAAATAGAGCCTTTTTTCAAAGGAATAAAGCGGCGAATTTCTTCTAGTTGCTTCAAATGGTATTTCTTCACAAGGTATTCTGGCACGGTGTTTTGTGCAATAGCAGAGGTGTTAGGGAATGCTAACTCTGACATAGAATGTCCTTATTTGTGATTCAATAAAGAAGCGACTTGTTTTCTAACTAAAAGAACTTTTTAGAATTATTAAGTAGGATCAATTCTAACGAGAAACCAAATTAATCGGTAGGTTTTTTTAATGACTTTAAAAACAATTTTAAAAAGGAGTTGATCGATAGATTTTTATTGTCAATCGGGGCGTGAAGTCGTACTATCTTGTCAAACGAATATCGTTAATAGGAGTGATGCATGCAAGAATCTGTTTTCGTTTCGGGATTCCGAACCTTTATTATCGCCTTTTGCAAAATTTTTGGGGTCTTACTGGGTGTTCTTTTGGCAATCAGTGCCTTTTCTCTATTTGAATCTAAAGAAAGTGAAATTACAAGCGAATATTCTTTGGAAATAGCACCGAATGCGAAAAACGTGCGTACCGCACTTTCTAGTACGGCTCCTGTCGTGCTCGTTTTGCCCATTGATGGATTGATTGGTGGTGAATCATTAAACGCAAAAACAGTTCGCCAACAATTGATCGAATCCCGCGAAGGGACATTGAGTAACAATCGCGTTAAAGCCATTTTTTTAGAGATTAATACTCCGGGGGGAACCGTTTTTGATGCCGATGGCATTTATCGTTCTTTGAAGGCTTACAAAAAAGAATTTGATGTCCCGGTATTTGCTTATGTGGACGGATTGTGTGCTTCGGGTGGAATGTATGTCGCTTCTGCTGCTGATAAAGTTTATGCGAGTGATGTGAGCTTGGTCGGGAGTGTCGGAGTGATCACATCTTCTTATTTGAATCTTTCTCAGCTTTTAGATAAAATTGGCGTGCAATCGTTGACTCTTTCTGCAGGCAAAGGCAAGGATGAATTAAATCCTTTACGTCCTTGGAAGCCTGGAGAACAAGACAAAATGCAAGGCCTCATTAATTTTTATTATCAGCATTTTGTGGGGGTGGTGACGGCAAATCGTCCCCAGTTAAACAAAGAAAAGTTGGTTGATGAATATGGCGCTTCGGTTTTTCCAGCGGATGAAGCCTTTGCGAAAGGATATATTGATGGGAGTGGATTTAGCCGGGGAGAGACTTTAAAAGCACTTCTTAAACAGATTGGAATTGAAGATGATTTCTATCAGGTAATGAAATTCCAAGGGAAAAATTGGTTTTCACAAATTTTTAGTGAAACAAATGCTTTAGCATCGGGTTCGATTCAACTGCGATTACCACAAGAATTGGATGCTAAATTTTCAAATCAACCTCTATATCTTTACCATCCTGACGCAAAATAAATAATTCAGATCTTTTATCCCCCAAAGAGACTCTTTGGGGGTAATCTTTAATGCGTGGTTCTTATAATATGCACAATCTCTATGTTCTCGATGCTTCAGGTTTTTTATATCGTTCTTATTTCGCGATTCGGAATATGACTAATAAGCAGGGAGAATCCACAAATGCTCTCTATGGTTTTATTCGTTCTGTATTGAAATTATTTAAAGACTTCAATCCTGAACATCTTGTTTGTGTGTTTGACGGACCTAATAATGCCAAAAAGCGGTTAGAGTTATATCCAAATTACAAAGCACACCGCTCAGCCATGCCTTCTGATTTACGCTATCAAATTGAATGGGCGCAAGATTTTTGCTCTCTGATGGGAATCCCTTATCTCTCCGTTCCTGAAGTAGAAGCTGACGATACAATGGGAACTGTTGCAAAATGGGCCGAACAGCAAGGCGCGATTACATATCTTTGTACAAGCGATAAAGATATGGCGCAACTTGTCAATCCGCATGTTTTTCTTCTGAATACACACAAAGATAACACGATTTTAGACGCCGCGAGTATTGAAAAAGAGTGGGGTGTTCCTCCTAGTCAAATGGTTGATTTATTAGCCATGACGGGTGATGCTTCTGACAATATTCCGGGCTTGACAGGATTTGGCGAAAAAACGGCCGCCGCTTTGCTTCGGCAATTTGGTTCTCTCGACTATATTTTAGCTCATCCAGAAGAAGTTCCTGGCAAAAAGAAGCAGGAAACTCTTCAAACAGAGGCCGATCTTGCGCGCATAAGCCGAGACTTAGTCACAA
This sequence comes from Parachlamydia acanthamoebae, assembly GCF_000875975.1. Classification (NCBI taxonomy): domain Bacteria; kingdom Pseudomonadati; phylum Chlamydiota; class Chlamydiia; order Parachlamydiales; family Parachlamydiaceae; genus Parachlamydia; species Parachlamydia acanthamoebae. The sequence continues at coordinate 53,448 of NZ_BAWW01000057.1, forward strand.
TCGATTTGAGCGTTGAGATTCCACAAGAGATTGCATTTTATAAAAAAACGGATCCGGTAATAGACCCTTTAAAAACGTTTTATGCTCGCATGAATTTTAATTCTTTGCTGCGTGAACTAGGACAAGAAGAGCCAGTGGAAGCAGCCGTTGAGGCAGAAAAGGAAACGGTTGAATACGTGCTTGTCGATGAACCGGAGGCTTTTGATGCGCTTCTCAAAAATCTTTCTTCCGAAAAACAGATTTGTTTTGATACCGAAACAACCGATATACAGCCGCTAAAAGCAGAACTTGTCGGAATTGGTTTTGGAATTCATCCTAAAAAAGCTTGGTATGTGCCTTTAAATGGAAAACTTGGGAAGCAGCGTGTTCTAGAGGGGGTAAAGCCTCTGTTTGAAAACTCGGCAATTGGTTTCTACGGGCATAATGTGAAATATGATTGGCATGTTTTGCAAAACGAAGGCATTCAGATTCAAAATATCTGTTTTGATACCATTCTCGCCTCTTATATTTTAAATGCGCATAGTCGACAACATTCTTTAGAAGTTTTAGCTTTAGAGTATTTTGGAAAAGTGACGATTCCGATTAGTGAACTGATCGGGAAAGGAAAAAATGTATTGAGCATGCGTGATGTGCCCATTGAGCGGGTTACAGAATATTGCTGTGAAGATGTCGATTTTACTTGTCGCTTAAAAGAAGTGCTTGAAAAGCAATTAAAGGAACGAGATCTTTTGAATTTATATCATCAAATTGAACTGCCTTTACTCGTTGTGCTTGCTAAAATGGAGCGGAGGGGAATTTATGTCGATATTCCTTATTTAGAGCTGCTTTCGAAAGAGCTTACGCAAGAATTAAAAACCTTGCAAGAGTCGATTTATACGATGGCCGGAGAGGAGTTCAATTTAAATTCTCCCAAACAAGTGAGTGAATTGTTATTTATTAAGCTAGGAATCCCGGCTCCAAAAAAAACGGCTACGGGACATTCGACTAGTGCAGAAGTTCTAGAATTTTTGAAAAATGACTATCCATTGGCAGGTAAAATTCTAGAATATCGCCTTTTAGAGAAATTGCGATCCACTTATGTTGATGCTCTTCCTTCACAAGTGATTCCTCGAACGCATCGTATTCATTCCACTTTTAATCAATCTGTTGCGGCTACTGGACGCCTTTCTTCTCAAGATCCCAATCTTCAAAACATTCCAATACGAACAGAAGAAGGCCGAAAAATTCGAGGGGCTTTTCGACCAGAAAAAGAAGGGTGGAGCTTTCTTTCGGCTGACTATTCTCAAATAGAACTACGTCTTTTGGCTCATCTGAGCCAGGATCCAGTTTTAATGGCGGCTTTTCAAAATAATGAAGATATTCACACATATACAGCAGCTTCCATGTTTGAGATCCCTTTGGAGCAAGTGTCAAAAGAACAACGTTATCAAGCAAAAGCGATTAATTTTGGAATTATTTATGGGCAGCAAGCCTTTGGATTGGCGCGCGAGTTAGGGATCGAAGTCAAACAAGCTTCAAAATTTATCACCATGTACTTTCAGCGTTACCCTAAAATAAAAGAGTATCTGGATCAGAGCAAAGAAAATGCACGTGCCACGGGAAAGTCTGTTACGTTGACTGGGAGAGAGCGAATTATTCCTGAAATTTTAAGTAAAAATATGCAGATTCGGGCTGCAGCTGAACGGCTGGCAGTTAACACTCCTTTACAAGGAACGGCTGCAGATTTAATTAAAATGGCGATGCTGAAAATGGACGAAGAAATTGAAAAACAGCATTTAAAAGGGTTCATGATTTTACAAATTCACGATGAATTGATTTTTGAAATTCCAGATGAAGAAATTTCACTTTTTTCTCAATTGGTTCCAGAGGTTATGCAAAGCGTTATGTTATTAAATGTTCCTTTAGTTGTTGACATCAATATTGGCAAAAATTGGAAAGAATGTTAAAATATAGAAAAATAGCTGTAACAGGCGGTCTTTCTTCTGGCAAATCATCGGTTTGTCGTTTCTTTAAGGACCTCGGTGCATATGTGGTCAGCGCCGATTTAATTGTCCATCAACTTCTATCTCCAGAAACAGCCCCAGGTCAAAAAGTAATTCATCTTTTGGGGGAGGAGATCTTAGTTGATCGCCAGATCGATCGTTCTAAAGTCGCCCAAAAGGTTTTTAATAATCCGGAGCTTTTAAAATCATTAGAAAAAATTTTGCACCCAGCTGTGTGGGATGAAATCGAAAGAAGCTATCAAACTGCCTACCGCGAACAGAACACTTCCCTCTTTGTGGCAGAGATCCCTTTACTTTTCGAAGCTGGAGCCGAAAACATATACGACAGCACAATTGCTATTCTGGCCGATCCCAAAGTATCACAGCAACATTTTATGGATGCAACAGGTTTAGATGCCATCGCCTATGAAAAACGGATGGCCCAACAGCTGTCTCCCTACGAGAAAGCACACAGAGCTGATTATGTGATTATCAACAACGGCAATCTGGTTGATGTGCAGGAGATGGTAAAAATACTTTTTGATCAATTAACTCAATAACCCTTCACTTAGGAGTCCGATTCTTTCATGAATCCCGAAAATACTCAAGAAGAGACCTCGCCTGAGATCCTCTCAGCCGATAAAATGACTACAACCGAAAACTCTCAAAACGAAGTCTCTTCCTCAAAAGAACAGGAGCCGGTCGTTGGAGAAATTACGCGTATTGCTGATATCCAGCGAATGAATATCGATCAGCTTAATCAATATGGTAAGAAAATTGGATTAAAGCATTTAGGTTCTTTGACAAAATCTCAAATGGTTTTCGAGATTGTAAAAGCAATTTCTGAAAATCCCAATGAGATTCTTTATGGCGAAGGAGTCTTGGAAGTTCTACCAGATGGTTTCGGATTTCTTCGTTCAACAAACTACAACTATCTTCCATCTGCAGAAGATATCTACGTTTCACCCGCACAAATCCGCCGTTTTGACTTGAAAAAAGGGGATACTGTTTGCGGAACAATTCGTCCTCCAAAAGATAAAGAAAAATACTTTGCGCTTCTAAAAGTTGATAAAATCAACGGAAAGTCCCCAGAAAAAGCACGTGAAAGAATTTTATTTGAAAACTTGACACCGCTTTATCCAAATGAGCGTATGGTGATGGAGACGACTAAAGACAAGCTTTCTACTCGAGTGCTTGATCTCGCTGCACCAATCGGTAAAGGGCAGCGTGGACTTATTGTTGCGCCTCCTCGTTCCGGAAAAACGATGGTGCTGCAAGCCATGGCGAATGCGATTGCTATAAATAATCCTGAAATTGTGCTTATCGTGCTGTTGATTGACGAACGCCCTGAAGAAGTGACGGATATGCAACGGATCGTGAAAGGTGAAGTCATTTCGTCTACCTTTGATGAACCTCCTGAAAGACACGTGCAAGTTGCTGAAATGGCCATTGAAAAAGCCAGAAGACTTGTTGAGCATGGTCGGGATGTTGTGATTCTTTTGGATTCGATTACTCGCTTGGCGAGAGCTTACAACACCATTCAGCCGCACTCCGGAAAGATCTTGACAGGTGGTATCGATGCGAATGCTCTTCATAAACCTAAACGATTCTTTGGAGCTGCTAGAAACATTGAGCAGGGTGGATCTTTAACAATCATCGCAACGGCTCTAATTGAAACAGGTTCTCGTATGGATGAAGTGATCTTTGAAGAATTCAAAGGCACAGGTAACATGGAGCTCGTCCTAGATCGTCGTCTAGCTGATCGTCGTCTTTATCCTGCAATTGATCTAATTAAGAGTGGAACACGTAAAGAAGAGCTTCTTTACCATCCAAACGAATTAGAGAAAATCTATTTATTGCGTCAAGCTGTTGCAGATTTAGCTGCAGTCGATGCGATGAATTTATTGCTCGGACGCCTAAAGAAAACAAATAGCAACGTCGAATTCCTTCTTTCAATGAAAGAGTAATTGAATTCATTTGAGGGCTTCATCAGACAGATGAAGCCTCTTTTCACAAAATTCTTGATTTCGTTTCTCTGATCGACTAACAATAGTTTAAGTAATAGTGAATTTTTAATAATCTGAAGTGTAGGATGAAGATGCGTTCATTTGTAATAGCAGGACTTTTTGGAGCGTTCGTAATCGGAGCTTGGTGGTTTTGGAATTACCATGAAGATATGCGCAATTTAGTGACCCAATATGTCGAAAATGGGGAAATTGTGACATTAGAAGCCCGTTTTACTCCTCAGCAAATTATGGATTTACATCGTGCTGAGCTATTAGGTGACGATCAAAGGGCATTCAAAGATCCCGCTTTAAAATTTCATCCTTACTTATTTATGGAAGTCAAATTCACGCAGCCCGACAAAAAATCGCGGGAAGGTGTGGTCCTGTGGAGTCTCGTAGAAGGCGAAATGGTCATGAATACGCAAACGTGGGAAAAAACACATGGGTTTGAAGATTCGATTAATGCGGGAGCAACGCGCGAAGATTTCAAGGTGATGAATGCTCTCGCACAAAACAGAGGCTCCATGTCTCGTGAAAAGCTGCGACAAGTTTTAAATTTAGAGGAAGAAATCATAGAGCCGTGGATCGATAGTGCACGCCAAAAGCATCTTATCATTCAACGTGGAAATGATCTGCAATTGCATTTTCAAAATCCCAAAATTTTAGTATCTCCTCAGACAAAAATTTTCCATCGTCTCGTGACAAAGCCCTATGATCATACGCAGCGTGTCAGTCGCAAATATAGTCAAAGGCAAGTGGAAAAGATTGCTCAAGCTGCATTTGGACAAGACTTTGCAATTCGTACGGTTAAAGAAGTGTATCTCCCTGTCTATCGTATTGAAGTCGCGAATCCGGATGGCTCAGTTATGACCTCTTATTGGAATGCTTTAACAGGTCAGCAGCTTCAGACATCTTATTTGGCAGATGCTGCCTAAAGGATAGCTTTAATTATCCTTTAGGTTTAATGATTCATTCAGAAGCAATTTGATTGATTCTGTAATTAAAATAATTGACCGCAGAAATCAGCTGTTGATATGTCGCGACCATTCCATCACGCTGCACGCGAAGCGCCTTCAAAGCTTTTTCTACATTAAATTTGATCTTGCGAGGGTGGACTTTATCAACCTGGGTCAACTGCTGAATCGATTTTTCAATGGCAAGACAAAGAAAGACGAGTCCAGTCCTTCCAATTCCAGCACTACAGTGGATCAAAGTTGAAGAGTTGGGTAAGGTATTTTCCCATGCGATGATTCTGCAGACAAGATCATGCAACTGTTCATTTGTTCTTCCTTCATGATCTTGCCAATCGGTCACATGCAGATGTCCAATCATTTGTTCCTGAGAGGTATCTTCGCACCGCACCAAAAAGTTTCTAAATTCTAGTCCGGTTCTAATGGGAATTTCTTCTATCAATTCTATATGGATTTTTTGCGAGCGTTGATCTATGAAAGAGAATACTTCTCCCTTGTTAGTAGGCCAATAAGGTTCACATTTCACAATAGAGCCTTCTGAACAAGCTGTTAGCATCACGATAAGAGAAGTTTCAACTTGCAATGCCCCACTCCAAAAGTCTCCTTGAGTAACCGGTAAGGGACCTTGAGCAGCATATCGATTCCTTTCATCAATTCCTCTGATAGGGCTCGCATTCAAATAAAAGCGAAGTTTTGGTGTCAAAGAATTGTATATATAAGGGACAACATTTCCGTAGCGATTGCGTGTATAATTGGCAGTTCCTTCGTGCGTATTCAAAACTTCACTGTAAGAGAGCTTTCTGACAAGCTCTTCTGCGTCTTCTTCTGACAGCGTTGTTATTTGATTTTCTTGAGTGACTTCCATAGCCTGACGAAGAGAAGTCTTTAGAACTAGAAGAAACAGCATTTTATTGAGATTTTTGGTTTCTTCTCGCAAGATCTCAACCCGCTGGAATCTATTTTGCAGAGTCATAAGCTCATAGCTGAAGGATTTAAAAGGAATGAGCGTTGAATTTTTAAAGGGCTGAAAACAAAATGAACATTTTTTGAGATTGATTTTCTTTAATGTTTTGGAATCCAAAATCTGGACCAAAGCAAAAGCATCAATCAAATCGATGTTTTCAAGTCCTAAATTTTCTAATTTCGGTAGACTAGCGATGGATTTTAAAGCCTTAGGAGACAAGATCCCTTCTGAGCGTTCTTTTTCCTTATCAGAAACATCATGGAATGTCAATTCCCTTAAATTTGTCATCAATTTCGGGCGTGTAAAGGGGGCTACGGAGCTCTTTCGATTGACTGTGATCACAATTTTTTCTAGCTGCGGCATTTTTTCAAACAAAGATAAATCGACCCAATTAGAGACAAAGGTAAGATGAAATTTCTTAAGATTGGGTAAAGTGGCAGCAGTTATCATCGTTTTCCATTTATCGGAGGTTTTTTTCGTAAATGTCAGGGATTCCAAGTTAGGAAACAATATTGAGATATTTTTGTGCACGCCCGATTTCAATGCAATGCGTAAATTTTTTAAAAGAAAACCATATTTTTCTAATAAATCGACGTGATTCTTTCGAGACAAAGGGTTATTCAAAAAACTTGCTAAACATTGGGTGATTTGTCGATCAATAGCATTGGAAAATAGTCTGTCCACGAGATCGCTTTGAGGAGCTGGACCGCTTTTTTGCATCTCGACGAAGTTTTCTAATAAACTGAGATTAAACGCTGTCTCAGAGCAGTATTTAGCAAGATGATGGAGTCCTTTTTGATAATTCAATAGGATAGCCGCCCGGATATAATCTGTGAGTTGTTCAGGATTAAGGGCGTTCAAGACTGTTGGCGTATCGGATAATGATGCTGTTAATAGCAACTCCAAAATAAAAGGGATGTTATCATTCAATTCATCTAATTTTGAGAGAATGTCAGTTGTTTTAAAATCTCTTTGAAGTACCACAGAATAGAGTTGAAAAACTTTGCCATTACAATGAATCATGTAATCGGCATATTCATTCTCCTGGATTTGACTTAAATTTATCCGATAGTTGAGATCCACGAATCTTTTGATGACTTCAAGAGGCACAGCACGAGAGAATTTAAAAAGAGGGATATGGTTGGGCACGCGTATCAAAAATTTTTGGAAAAAATCTGGTAACCTTTTTAAGGATTCAAAGCTCAGAAATTCATCAAATTTTTTATCAAATACAAGTACATTAGATCTCTTGAAATAAGAGCATACGAAGATGAAAGCCCGACAAAATTGCTCAAACTGTTGAGGGGTGAGTTTTTCCATATTTTCTAAATAGCTATTCATTTTCCTAAAAAAATCGTCGATTTTGTTTTCAATCAATTGTTCTTTCGTTTCTGTACCTGGAGCCTTTGATGAAAAAGATGGTTGGTGTTCATCCCATTTTCTTTTTGTTGCTCGGAAGGTTTTGTTACTTGCGCTTGATGGAACTGAGATACTTTGTAATATTTGATGGGGGATAGGGTTCTGAGCCTCTGGTTGATAGGGGGGGCGTGTAGACGAAGGGCTTAGAGGATTTGGTGGGAAACCTGGGAATTGCATCGTTTGCCTTTTAGTTTATATAAAGAGAGATAGAAATGATAAAAATTCTTTGTACAGAGTGTTTGCTCAGCACAAAGAATTTTCCTCAATGTTTAAAGATTTGATTCAACAAATTCTTTGAGGCCTTCTTCAGTTAGCGAGCCGACGTGACGTGAAATCTCTTTCCCATCTCGAAAAAGCACAATGGTTGGAATTGATTTAACCTGATACTCCGAGGTGGTCTTTGAAGCATTATCTACGTTGAGCTTATAAAATGTGGCTATGCCTTGCATGTCTTGAGCGACTTTTACGAAAATAGGACCAAAAGAACGGCAAGGTCCACACCAAGGAGCAAAAAAGTCGACTAAAACATATCCTTCTTCAATCTTGGAAGAAAAATTTTCATCATTGAGTTCATCGACAGAAATTTCCTTGCTTACAAGTTTTTCTTCGAGATAAAAAACTTTAGATGAATTTTCAGAATTGGTTTTAATATCTTCATTTGCAAAGCAAGCTGCACTTAATAATAGAAATAATGCAGAAAAGTAGTTTTTATAATTCATATCAATTCCTTTTGTTAGTTATATTATAAATTTTATTGTTCATTTTATTGTTATTAGAGTTTAATATCAAATTATTAATTGTGGAGAGTAAACAAGAAACTTACAGATGCATAAAGGTTTGAGTCAATTTTTTACTCAATCGTTTTGTTGAGCTGCGCAAATCTGATCAATTCTATAATTAAAATAATCTATCGCGGAAATCAATTGTTCTGGAGTGGTAATCATTTCTGCTCGCTGAATTCGCAGTGCCCGTAAAGCTTTTTCCGCATTAAATCTAAATTCGCGAGGATTGATTAGAAAATTTTCAGCTAAATCCTGAATGGATTTTTCAATCGCAAGACACAGCAAAACGAGACCTGTTCTTCCAACTCCTGCACTGCAGTGAATCAAAGTTGAATTCTCTGGTGACAAGTTTTCCAATTCAATGATGTGATTAATCAGATTGTGTAGCTGAGTACTTGTCCTTCCCCTATGATCTTGCCAATCTTTGATATGCAGGTGTTTGATTCTTTGTTCTTGAGATGTTTGTTCACATTTCACTGAAAACTCTCGAAGCTCTAGTCCAGGCATCAGAATTTCACTTAAAAGTTCGACATCTATTGATTGAGAAAGTTGATCTTCGAAGAGCCCTTTTTGCTCTTTCTGAGTAGGCCAATAACGTACGCATTTTACAGTTGATCCCTCTGAAAAATCTGTCGCCATTACGATAAGAGAAGTCTTGACCTTTAAAGCTGCGCTCCAAAAATCTCCTTGAGTAGTGATTAAGGGACCTTGTGTCGCATAACGTATTCTTTTATCGATTCCATCAATGCGACTTCCATTTAAGTAAAATCCAATTTCTTGCGAAATAGAATTGTAGTCATAGGGCATTATGTCTGGATAACGATTGAGGGAACGATTGATTAGGGCTTCTTGAACATTCAAGAATCGCTTGAAAGATACCTTTTCCAAAAGCCTAATCGCTTCCTGTTCTGTCGTGATTAGTGTAGGATTTTGATTACTTAATTCAATACTTTGGGATAATGGGGTATTTAGAGTTTGGAGAAAGGCTTTGCCCTTGCCTTCCCGTATAATCTTTATGCGCTTAAAGCGGCTTTGTAAACCAAAAAGATCATATTTGAAGTCAAAAGCAAGGGGCTTTGGACTAGGTGGAAATTGAAAGCAATATCTACAAGATTGAATATTGATTGTTTTTAGCGTTTTGGATTGCAAAATCTCTCTCAAAGCAAAGAAATCGATGAATTCGATTGATTCGAGCCCTAGATTTTCTAATGTTGGTAATCTTGCAATAGATTTTAAAGTTAAGGGAGGCAAGATGCTTTTCGAGCATTCCCCGTCTTCATCTGTATAATACAGAAAACCTAGCGTTTTTAGATTTCCCATCAATTCAGGTTTTAGAAAGGGGCGGATTGAAGATCCTCTGCGTACAACAATCTCTATCTTTTCCAGTTGAGGCATGTTTTCAAATAAGGACAAATGAAAGGAGGAGAACTCAAAGTCTACGTGAATCTCCCTAAGGTTAGAGAGTTGACCATCTTTAAGCAATTTTTTCCATTTGTCATCGAAGCAAGTTGTTAACATCAATGATTCCAAGTTAGGAAAAAGAGAGGGAAGAAATTTATATATGGAGCACTTCAGATCAACTCTCAAATGTTTTAAATAAGAGCCGTATTTTTCCAAAACTGGGATATGACTTTGCGTGTATTTTATGGGATTTTTAAGAAGCTTTGCTAAGCATTTGGAAATCAGATCCTCTATAGCATTTGATACGATTTCACTATTTTGACAGACGTCATCATGGTAGAGATCGATAAAGATTTGTAATAACTCAGGATGATATTTTGAATCCGAGCAGTAACGTTCTAGATGACTAAGCTCTTTTTGGAAATCTAAAAGAATCGATGCCCTGATATAGGATTTAAGCTGTTCAGGTTGGAGTTGTTGCAAATTAGCCGATTCGCAACAACACGAGTGTTCTAACAATAATTCTAAGATAAGTGGATCTCTTTTGTTAATTTCATCTAATTTTGCCGGGATGTCAGCTGCTTTAAAATCCCTTTGGAGGATTATGGAATAGAGATGGAAAACCTTATTGTTGCAGGTAATGCTATAATCGGCATATTCGGCTGTATTCACCCCACTGATGTTGACACTGAAATGATGATCCACAAATTCTTTTAATACATCAGAAGGAACTGCATGTGTGAATACAAATAAAGGCTCATAAGGGGGGATTAGTTCCAGTGTTTTTTTTAAGGCCGCGGGGAATTTTTTTAGTGCGGTGAAGCTAAGAAATTCATCAAACTTTTTATCAAAGACAAGGCTGTTGGAATTTCGGAAATAGAGAAGTATTTGTGAAAATTTTTTGTAAACGGGTCCCAGAATTTTGGGATCATATTCCTCTATATTTTCTAAGATGTGATTAAATTTCTTAAAAAAAATATTCACCTCATCATCGCTTGGAGCCTTGGTGAGAGGGTAGCTTTCATGTGCTCTTCTTGCTCGAAAAGTTTTGTTGGAGCTTCGAGGAACAGGAAGAAAAATATTTGCTAATTGTGAAGGTGTAGGATTTGTGTGAGTGCTAGGAATAGTATAAAAAGAGCTATTAGGAAGAGGAAGAAGGCCTTCAGTGCTTGGAAATTGCATAGGATTATTTTGCCTCTTATGAGTTTTTAAGAGAATTATACATTCAGAAATAGCCTGTAACCATTTTCGGTATATTTAAATGTATTTAAAGATTTGACTCAACCAATTCTTTCAGGCTTATTTATTTGAATATGCAAAGGAAAGCCCTCATGCAATTTAGAAGGGGAGTGGATATCTAAGATGTCTTCAGGGCAGGCGAGTATAGTAGACTACAGATTTGAATAGATAAATGCTTTTAAAGAATTCTCGGGTAATTCACCTTCATGGCGGTTGATTTCGCGGCCATCTTTAAAGAAAATTAAAGTAGGGATGGAAACGATTTCGTACTGCTCCAAAAGATTCCAGGAAGTGTCGATATTAACTTTATAAAAAATGACCCTTTCACGCATCTCCTGAGCAATCTTTACAAAAGTAGGTTCAAAAATTATACAAGATCCGCACCATGGGGCATAAAAATCGATCAAAGTGGGTCTCTCTTGAGTTTTTGAATAAAAATTTTCTTCGGTAATTTCTTCTACCAAAAAATTGTTGCTTTGGTAGGGAGACTCTGCTTTTAGGTCATTAACAGAGAGCAATAAGAGGAGGGCAAAGAGCCAAGACTTGTCCATTTCAGATCCTTTGAGAGAGGGCATTTAAATGGCGAATTATAGGATTGAAAGCATTTATGATCAAAATGTTTTGTGGAAACAGGCTGAGCATGTATGTAAGAGAAAGTTTGAACTTTGAAGATTTAGAAAGAGAGTCAGAATAAAAGTTATTCTGACTCTCTTTCTAAATTACTCTTCTGAATCTAATGAAGACACTTGTTCGACAATGGCTTCTTTAAGTTCTGCAAGTCCTAATTTCTCAGTTGCAGAAATTTCGAAAAGAACGTTTGAAGGCAAGGTATAATCGCTGCGGAATTGTTTGATGTGTTCTTCAGATTCTAGAGCATCAATCTTGTTAAGAATGACCAAGAAAGGTCTCTCAAGTAGCTCCGGATTGTAAGCTTCCAGCTCTTGTCGTAGGACGCGGTAGTCATCGGAAGGATTTCGCCCATCAATACCCGAGGCATCTAAGACAAAAAGCAATAATTTGGTGCGTTCAATATGGCGTAAAAATTCAAAACCTAATCCGCGGTTTTCGTGAGCATTTTCAATGATGCCCGGAATGTCCGCGATAAAAATACGTTTGTAATCGGGGAGTTGAATGTAACCAATATTTGGATGAAGGGTTGTAAATGGATAAGGAGCAATTTTTACACGTAAATAGGTTAGCGTAGAAATCAGTGTGGATTTTCCTGCGTTAGGGTATCCGACGAGACCAACATCCGCAATGAGCTTAAGTTCAAACTCAATCTCACAAGCTTCGCCTTTTAGGCCTTCTGTACAGATGTTTGGGGCGCGATTCGTTGGCGTTTTAAAGCTGTCGTTTCCACGTCCGCCTTTTCCACCTTTGCACAATACAACTTTTTGCCCATTTTCTTTGAGGTCGTACAAAACTTCACCTGTTTGAGTATCCTTTACAAGTGTTCCGCAAGGGACTTTAAGAACAAGGTCTTGGCCGTTACGTCCTTTTCGGCAATTTGCTCCGCCTTGGACTCCATTTTCGGCTTTTAGAATACGTCTATTGCGAAACCATTCTAGCGATGACAATTGAATGTCTGCTTCTAAAATGACTGAGCCCCCGTTGCCGCCATTTCCGCCGCAAGGTCCGCCTTTTGGAATATATTTTTCTCTGCGCCAAGCGATAACGCCGTTGCCACCTTTGCCTGCAGAAATATCGACAACAACACGATCAAAAAACATAAGGGTATGGTTCCTTGTATAAATTTAATACTGAAATGAGGAGAGGGTAGAAAAGGACAATAAAAAGAATGGGAGATTGAGCTTAGCCACAGAGCTCAGCGGTGATCATTGACACTGTTCTCTGTGGTTGGCTGTGATTCTTAGGCGCCAGTTTCGATAGAAACAAACGTTTTAAAAGTCTTTCGAAATGTCACGATTCCATCGACAAGTGCAAATAAAGAGTCGTCTTTAGCTCGAGCGACGTTTTTGCTTGGGTGCCATTTAGTTCCTCTTTGTCTAACTAGAATGCTGCCTGCTTTAACAAGCTGACCAGATCCAACTTTAACTCCAAGACGCTTTGAGTGAGAATCGCGTCCGTTACGGGTTGACCCCTGCCCTTTCTTATGTGCCATTTTTTCCTCCGTTAAACTGCTGCAATCTCGGTAATGCGAATGCGTGCATATTTTTGTCTATGGCCAAACTTTCTTCTCTGGTTTTGGCGCTTTTTGTATTTAACACTCACAACTTTATCACCCAATACTGTTTCAAGGTATTCGCCTTTTACTAGGTAATTGGAAACGTGTGGTTGGCCAACCGTTGTAGAAGCGCCATCGTTCACAAGTAGAACTTCTCGAAATTCTACAACACTTCCTGGAGTTGCATCGAGCAGTTCAACATCGATTGTAGCGTCTTTGGCAACTCGATATTGTTTTCCGCCGGTTTTAATAATTGCGTACATTTTTATCTCCCTACAGTCTTCGACCTATTTAGAATAGAAGCTCAGCTACATCTGGGCAAAAAAATCGTCAATTTTTTTGGATATTTCTTTCGAAATGTAAGTGAGCCTTTTAAACATAATGCTAAACTATAGCCGAAATCTCGTTTGAAATCAATCAGAAAATCGGGATAATTTTGAATATAAAGCTTTGAGAAGAAAAACCAAAAAAACGGGATTTATGAATATTGTTCTTTTACAAAGTCCTCTCTCAATTGAAGAAATTGAACTGTTGATGCAAGAATTTCCCCACTATCTTTTTTTAGCCTTTACGGAAACGACCTATCGAAATTTAAGCAAAGAAGATTGGGGAAAAGTCGAAATTATCTATGGAAATCGGCTGGCTGAAAATGAATTTGCATTAGCTGATCAATTAAAGTGGATTCATTCACCCTCGGATCAATTAAATCGATTATGTTTAGATTTGATTGCGGATCAAGGGAATGTTCAGATCACAGTCACGAGAGAGGAAAATGTGGTGCAAATAGGGGAGTATGTCCTGGGAGTCATGTTGGCTTTTGCGAAAAATCTATTTAAATGGAAATTTCTTGATCAAGATCCTGCTGCTGTTTGGGCCAGCGAGTTGCGTGATCAAATGTGGACATTGAACGGAAAAAAAATGTTGCAAATTGGGTTAGGTAAGACCGGATCAGAAGTGGCTCGTATGGCCAAACAATTTGGAATGACCATTTGGGGTGTGCAGCCACACGCTTCTTTTAATCCGTATTGTCACAAGACATTTTCTTTGGAAAATTTTCATCATTTGATTTCGGAAGTGGATATTGTAAGTCTTTGTTTGCCAAGAAGTCGAACTTTTGAAGAGTGGTTTGGGGTTAAAGAGTTCGATTTAATGAAAAATGATTCCATCTTAAGTGTTGTTGGGTCTTACAAAATTTTTTCTCAAGCAGCTATAAGCAAAATGCAGCAGTCCACTAAATTGCGTGGTCTTTTGATTGATTCCTCTTATCAAAATCCCATTCCTCAGGGATCTCTTCTTTGGCAGATTCCGCAGGCGATCATTACGCCTGAAGTCGGATCGCGTCCCAAATCTGAGTCAACTGAAGCCTATCGAACATTTCGGTATAATTTGCGTCAGTATGTGCATGGCAATGCCAGTGCCATGCGTAATCGGATCGATCACAATGCCATGATATTTGATATTTGAAGACTCCAGATTGGTTGATTGGGACAGTTTCATTTAATGGGATGCTATAAATTTGACTCAGTTACGATGTCGGAGGCTGGTGTGTACTTTAACCCAAGTGCTTTAAGATCAGGGATGTTTTGTTGCAGTTCATGCAAAAATTTTGGGGCTAATAGTTTCTGATAAATGAACACGAGTGTTGGTGGTTAATAATTGATATAAACGAATGATGTCATTTGTATCTTTTTCACTCACAGGGGCTTTTGAATTGAGTAATTCGGACAGGTTTGCATGAATGGTTCGGATTTTTTCCATAGCGGAGCTTTATCCTCTATAAAACAAAGAGTCGTTCTTTCTTTGCCTTCTCGAAGAGATTTTCCTAGGCCCACCGATTCAGCTTCATTAAGTGCATGTGTCATTGTCATTGGAGTAGAGCTTTCGCTAGCTCCAGTGGCGTAAGCCGTTTTTTGCCTTCATAATTTAGAGCATAAATAATGACAGCTTGCGTTGCCGGGGTTAATTTAGGGATGGCTCGAAACATCCGGCTGGTTTGGCATCTATCTAACCAATCCTTCCAAAGAAGGTAACTAAATCTGTCAGGGGGCACAAATTCAACTTCATGTTTCATAAGTCTTTTGTGATCATATGAATTTTGTTTGAAATGTTCGTTTTTATCTGAAGTTGTTCCAGGTGTTTGCGGATCGCGGGGGAGTTAATGTGTTTTCAAGGGCGATAGCCCAGATGTTAGAAATGGCGCAAGGTAGAAATGAACAGATTTTTAAGAAAAAGGGTGGTCTTCCTTATCTTCCAGGTCTTGGTTCGAAAAAAAAGCATGGAGTGTTTCCTTCAAATAACATTTGAGATCTTGTATTGTATCCATAGAATAAACTAACGATAATCTAAAATTTTGCACAATAACATATGCAATGTTATTGATGTTTTATTAACAATAATCACGAGTCAAAAATGAATGGAATAGAGTCTGCTTCTACTAGGTTCGATATCAAGATATTGGAAAATGGGGAGGTCGAATTAACAAAATTGTTATCACATATTGCTGAACAGCAAAAAAAAGTTCAAGAATGCTTGGGTTCCATTCATCTGGCAGATCCAGGCTTATCGCAAGAAAGCAATAAAAAAATATTCGGGATATTTAGTGCTAGCTTAATGGAGTTATTAAAAATTAACACTGTTGTGAGTGATTTTCAGAAAGGGATGGCTATCAAACACAAAATCGTGGTTGCCTATGATGTCTCTAATCAGCTTCTGCAGGCCATGGGGCTTGTGTTGCTTAATCGGGAAGATTTCAAGGGCAAGAAGGGTATCGAGCTCTATTCCTTGATTACGTCTATCTGGAACTTGAATTACCCGCAAAATAGCAATCATCCACATCGAGTGAAAGGGGCGGGTTCTTCTATTGTTGAATTTTGTAAAAAGCTTGGGGCAGAACATCAAGCCGAGTATCTCTATCTTATGGGGGCTCCTGGGGCTTTATCTTTTTATGAGAGGCTCGGTTTTAAGCGCGATCCTGAATTTGCAGAAAATGGATCGAAAGAAGACCTATTTGCAATCAAGCGCACACCGATGTTTTGTGATTTAGAATCCAAATAGAAAATTCAAGGGTTGTGGAGATAAAAAAAAAGCAGAAAAAGCCGAAGCTTTTTCTGCAAATGTGGCCAGAACTGGAATCGAACCAGCGACACAAGGATTTTCAGTCCTCTGCTCTACCGACTGAGCTATCTGGCCGGATAGAAGGAAAAACATAGTCGAATTGCAATTTTTGTGCAATCACTTAATTGCATTTTTTCGATAAAAATGATTTATCCCCTTAATAAATAAGGGGATAAAAACGAAAAATGCCTCACGTTATTTTTCACTCATCGCGGGCTTTTTCGTGGGATGTACAGAATTTTGAAGGTAGATCATATCTTTTAAGATATTAACAGCCTCAACTAACTGAAGATCTTTGGTGTTGATGGGCTGTGTTTTATCATCAGAATTTATGACGACTACTTTCGAGGCGTCGTCCTGGTTGGTTAAAAATTTTTGGTATTGTGTATTACTGACCAATCGATGAGCGCTGTTTTTTCTTAACACAGGGAGCATCGTGCGCCAAGTACGGATTTTGTGTTGCAGAGTAGGAGAATAATAGCGTAGGTACCAAGGTTTTAAAGTCGGATCGATATCCTCTAAAAGATCTTCATAAGCAGAGGAAATGGTGTCGTGTGTAAGAGGATATTCAAGAAATTCTTCTCCGATATTTTCTCGGCTAAATTGACTAGGCACAATAACATCCGCTTTAACACCCTGAATTTGGGGGGTCTTTCCTGAGACTGTGTAGTATTTTCCAACTGTGACTTTAAAGTAAGAAGAGCCTTTATTGTCAGTGACTGTTTGGCTTTGAATCGTCCCTTTTCCATACGTTTGTTCGTCTCCGACGACGAGTGCGACTCCGTAATCTTGTAAGGCCTGAGCTACAATTTCTGCAGCAGAGGCGGTGGCTTTTGAGGTCAGTACAATTAAAGGCCCATTGTAATAAGCTTTTCCATCCATATCGCGATAAAAACGTTCTTCTCCATTCGAGTACTTAGAGATTACGATCACGCCATTGGTAATAAAAAGCCCGGCGACTTTGACTGCTTGACTTAAAAAGCCTCCACTGTTTTCGCGTAGGTCTAAAACAAGTCCACGTATTTTGCCTTTTTGTGTAAGTTCATTCAAGGCTTTGCGGACGTCAAGTTCACTATTGATCCCATGAATCCCCTGATAAAAAGAGTTGAGAGTGACAACTCCTAATACTCCATCCTCAAAAGACTCATAAGAAGCTTCGGCTCGACCTTCATCAATGGAGATGGCTTCGCTTGTTAAATCCACATGATAGATCGAGCTTGTGTAATCGTTGTCAGGTGTAGCTGGCTTTTTTAGCACCATGGAGATCACTGATCCCGGTTTGGCTTGCAGGCTATGCATCACTTGATCAAAAGATTGATTGGTCGCATCTTTACCGTTGATTTTAACAATTTGATCATCAAGCTGTATTTGGCCATTTTTGGCGGCCGGCCCATTTTGTATGATTCGGGCCACAATCATTCCATCTTCCGTTTCTTGAGGAACTAAACCCACTCCGATGACCCCTTTCTCAAGGCGCATTTTCATGTCATAGGCTTCCGACGCATCATAAAAAGTCGTGTGGGCATCTAAGCTACGTGTTAAGGCTTTTAAAATATGCATCACAAAAAGATTCTCTCTTTCTGGTTTTGCTAAATCTCGACCCGCTGTATTTCTAAATAAATATTTATCTTCTTTTTCACGCTGTTTATTTTCATAGAAGGCGAGAATAGCTTGCTCATTTTTTTGTACTTTAGCCGCGCCATAGTGATTAATTTCAGCATTGATAAAGCGCACCATATCTTGCTTAATCCGACTCATTAATTCATTTGTACCACGCACGAAGGGTCGTTTTAAATCGGGGTCTTCCCAATCGCTTTTAGCATCTTTTGGGTTTTGGTAAAGAAACAATTGCTTGGGGTTTTTGATCAGATTTTGACGAATTTTGCGAGCACGGAGGATAGAGCCTTGAATCATTGAATTGAGTCGGCTATAGGCTCCAAAATCACTTTTTAAATATTGTTTTAAAAGTTGTTGAGCTTGCTTATCATTGACATTTAAAAAAGGGGTTGTTTCTGTCTCGAGAAGGTAAGTTCGATCGGGATCAAATTGGTCAATGTAGACTTTAAAGGATGTTTTAAGAATTTGATCAGATATTTTTTTTTGCGATACGTGCTGCTGCAAAATGTTTTGCATGACTTTATTGACATCGGCCGTTTTAAGGAGTTCATGTTCGGCAGAAAAGGCATAGGAGAAGAGAAAAATCAAAAGAAAGAATAGTCGTTTACAAATCGGCATATAGGCTCCCAGAAGTTGGAATGTCACTATTCTTAATTATAAATAATTTTTTTAATAAAAACAATTATCTATCTCTTCTATTTCAAACTAATTTAAAATGATTGCGAAATAAATCTGTTTCACATTCCAAAGCAATGATTTATGCTATGCGCAGAAATCATTCCTCAGCTATGCTAGTGTTTGTGTTGCAGGGAGATTTAACAAAGTGAATCAAGAAACATTTGAATTTGAGAATTTTACGGGATCTCTGGAGTTCCTTTTGCATTTAATCCAAAAAAACGAAATCGATATTTTTGAAATTCCGCTACGCAGAATGACTTCCCAGTATTTAGAACGTTTTAAGGATCAAGAGGATGCGCAAATTGATCAAGGCGCGGATTTTATTGCTTCAGCGGCCTCTTTGCTTTGGATGAAAAGTAAAACACTTTTACCCAAGCATGAGCAAGTTGAAGAGGAAGTCCTTGAGATTGAAGATCCTCATTTTGAAATTATTCACCACTTAGTCGACTATTGCCGTTTTAAAGATGCCGCCAAAGATCTTGCTGAAAGAGGTGACTCTCAAAGCGTTTATTATTCCCGTGGAATCGAACCCTCAGAAATTAAAAAGGGCATGGGATTAGCGCATCTTTCCTTAACAGATTTAGCCGCTCTCTTTCAACAAGCATTGACAAAATTTTCCGCACAAACAAAGGTTGTGCAAGAAGAAGTCTGGCGTGTTTCCGATAAAATCCGGCATTTGCGTGTAGAATTAAAAAAATCGGACAGATTCTTATTTGCAGATCTTTTAGCATGTGCATGTTCCCGTGACGAATTAATTGTGACTTTTTTAGCTGTGTTAGAACTGATGAAACTTGGGGAACTATCTGTATTTAAAGAAATTGAAACAAATTTAATTATTTTGAGCTCGCCCTCATCAACAAAAGATATGCATTGATTTATGACGAATGAAATTAATTTATTCGAGTCCACGTTAGAAACCTGCCTGATTAATACGTCTCGAGTAGAAGCGGCCAAAGCGGCTGAAGAAAAATATGATCGGGACCAGCAGTTACAAATGCGCAGGAAAATTAAACAAATTTTAGAAGCTTTGCTATTTGCCTCGAGCGAGACAGTTTCTTTCAATAAAATGCGCGAGATTATCGAAACTTTTTATCCGATAAAACCGCGTATGCTACGAGAAATTATCGAGCAACTTCAAGAAGAATATATTTCACAAGGAAGAGCTTTTCGATTAGAAGAAATTGCGCAAGGATTTGTCCTGCGTTCTTGTGAAGAATATGCCCCCTATATCCAAATGCTATTTAGGCATAAAAAGTCTGAAAAACTTTCTCAAGCTGCGGCGGAAGTCCTTGCAATCATCGCTTATCGACAGCCCATCACTCGTCCACAAATCGATGCTATACGCGGAGTAGATTCTTCTGGAACTCTCGTTAATCTTCTTGAGCGAGAGCTTATCGAAGCCGTTGGAAAATTAGAGGCTCCAGGACGACCTACCTTATACGCTATTACGCAGAATTTTTTAACTTACTTTGGATTACGGGATTTAAAAGATTTGCCACAATTAGATTTAGGGGCAAAAAGGTAGTCAATGACGGATACATCTAAGCCAGTATTACAGGTACGCCACCTCCATACATATTTTCAAGTTGGAAAAAAGCACTTCCCTGTTGTTCAAGATGTATCTTTTGATTTGCATGCCGGAAAAACGTTGGCAATTGTTGGAGAATCGGGCTGTGGAAAAACCGTGACAGCCTTATCGATTATGCGGATCCTTCCTGTTCCCCCTGCTTTGCATCCAAAAGGAGAAATTCTATACCGTAATCGCAATCTTTTAGAAATACCAGAAAAAGAGATGGCGCGTATTCGGGGAGCTTCCATTGCGATGATTTTTCAAGATCCCACCAATGCTCTGAATCCCGTATATACAATTGGAGAGCAGCTCTTAGAAGTTGTTGAGATGCATCTGAATATTTATGAGGATGAAGCAACTGCACGTGTCATAAAAGCTCTAAAAGATGTGGGAATATCTTCTCCAGAAGATCGATTGCAAGATTATCCTCACCAGCTTTCGGGTGGAATGAAACAGCGTGTAATGATTGCCATGGCCCTTGTTTGTGAGCCCGATATTCTGATTGCCGATGAACCAACTACAGCATTAGATGTGACCATTCAAGCGCAAGTATTGGATTTGATGCGTGATCTTCAGCACAAAAAAGGGATGGCTATTCTTTTAATTACGCACGATATGGGAATTGTAGCGGAGATAGCGAATGAGGTTGCTGTTATGTATGCCTCAGAAATTATCGAAAGAGGTCCTGTTGAGAACATTTTTGGGAATATGGCGCATCCTTATACCGTGGGATTGTTTAATTCCAGGCCTGGAGGAGATCATGAAAGAGGCCGATTAAATGTGATCAAAGGAGCTGTTCCTCCCTTTACACATTATCCAAAGGGATGTCGCTTTCATCCTCGTTGTCCCTATGTCATGGGAAAATGTAAAGAAGGGGAAGTTTTGAATTTTGCCATCGAGTCTAGCCTGCACGACACCAAGTGTTGGTTGTATGATCAAACTTCAGAAAGTCAAGATAGATTATTCCTCTTATCTCAAGCAAAACCGAAGGCATTGCGATGACAAAGACATTGCTGGAAGTGCGGAATTTGAAAAAGTTTTTTCCTGTCTATTCAGGGCTCTTTCGCCATCAAACAGCGGAAATTAAGGCTGTAAATGGGATTGATTTCAAAGTCGAAACGGGAAAAGTTTTGGGGATGGTTGGCGAGTCTGGCTCGGGCAAAAGTACGGCAGGACGTGCCGCTATTCGTTTGATTGAACCGACGGAAGGGCATATTTCTTTTTTAGGACAAGACCTATTAGCCATGAGTCATAGTGAACTGAAATCTGTTAGAAAAAATGTGCAGATGATCTTTCAAAATCCCTATTCTTCTCTAAACCCCCGTAAAACAATTGGAGAAGCCATTGGAGAAGGGCTTATCTATCATGGTTTAGTCAAAACGCGAGAAGAGCAGATTGAAACGGTGGCAGAAACGCTTGAGTCTGTCGGATTATCACCAGATGCAATGCGCAAATATCCCCATCAATTTTCAGGAGGGCAACAGCAAAGGATCTGTATCGGACGCGCCATCGCTATGCGACCACAATTGATCATTTGTGATGAAGCCGTTTCAGCTTTAGATGTTTCCATTCAAGCTCAGGTCTTAAATTTATTGACAGATTTGAAAAATAAAATGGGGTTTAGCTATCTCTTCATTTCCCATGATTTGTCTGTGATTGAGCATATCTGTGACGAAGTGGTTGTGCTTTATTTAGGCAAAGTGATGGAGTGTGCTTCCAAACAAGAGCTATTTCGCAATCCAAAGCACCCTTACACACAAGCACTTTTATCTGCTATTCCTCGTTCTTACCCAGGTCAAGAAAAAAAAAGGATCCTGTTAAAAGGGGAGATCCCTTCTGCGCAAAATCCGCCTAGTGGCTGTCCATTTCGCACGCGTTGTCCTTATGCACAGCCTATTTGTGCCGTGACACCCCCTAAAAAGGAGGTGCTGGATTTAGTAAGCGGAAAGAAGGATCATATCTATCACTGTATTCTTGATTAATTATTATGTGATGTTTTTAAGGGATTTGTATATATACCCAAAATCGTGTAAAATAGGCTGAAAAAAAATTTTAAGAAACCTCATGACGATAACACCCGCTAGTCCGCATATGTATGCCGTTGAGACACGTAATGCTTTTATGTGGTCTCGATTGTTGAGGACCCCTTTTTGGGCTATTTATTCTTTAATCCCCTTTATTCTCTATCGCGATTTTCAGGCGACACCCTTACAAATTGCAGCTGTTACAGCCATTAAACCGATGGCTTCGCTTCTCTCTGTTTATTGGAGTTTTTCGATTAATCAAAGAAGAGATCGACTGCGAGCCAATATCATTTGGGCGAATGTCCTGAGTGTATTGCCATTCTTCCTATTTCCTTGGGTTACAGATCCTTGGCTGATCATTGCTGCATTTGGGTGGTTTATGGCCCTTCATCGTGGTGTTATGCCTGCTTGGATGGAAATCTTAAAACTCAATTTGCCAGGAGTTTCTCGAGAGCGCATTTTCGCGTATGGAACAACTGTTGGGTACCTAGGTGATGCTTGCTTTCCTTTTTTGATTGGGGGATTGCTAGATGGATATTATCAGGCATGGCGTTGGATTTTTCCTCTGACAGCCTTTGTTTCTTTAGCTTCAGCGATTTTTCAATATCGAATTCCGATTCAAGACGAGAAAATTGAAAAACCATTGTGGTTTCCCATTCCCTTTGCCCGAGTTTTGGCTGAACCTTGGATGAATGCGTGGTCACTCATTTGCCGAAGGCCCGATTTCCGGGCTTTTCAGATCGGATTTATGTTTGGAGGAACCGGACTGATGATTATGTATCCCGCTTTTCCTAAATTTTTTATGGATAATCTAAATCTTTCTTACACGGAGTTGGCCATTGCCATTGCGCTTTGCAAAGGGATTGGGGTTGCGCTCACCTCAAGAATTTGGGCTGATTGGATGAATAAAGTCGATATCTATCGTTTCAGTGCTTATGTCACAGGTATTGCTGCTCTTTTCCCATTGTGTTTGATTGCGGCACAATGGCATGTTGCTTGGTTGTATTTTGCATACATCATTTGGGGCGTTATGCAAGGAGGAAGTGAGTTAAGCTGGAATTTATCTGGTCCTATTTTTTCAAAAGAGGAAGATAGCTCTGGATATAGCAATGTGGGGGTTTTGGCCGTCGGATTGCGTGGATGCGTCGCTCCAGCCTTTGCTGCCATTTTATGCAGTTTGTTCAATCCAGTGCTTGTGTTGTGCTTAGGTGGCCTTGTCTGCTTATGTGCGACAGAGCGGATGTCTACATTTTCGCGGAGATACTTACAAATGGTCCGTGAGAATACTTAAGATTTTTGTGAAGCATAACGGGTTTCAAAGTATCTTTTGAGTTCTTCAACAATGACGAAATAAGCGCCTGATTCTGGCTGAGAAAAAAGCTGAATATCCTCTGATAAGCTTTCTTTTAGCTGTCCAAACATTTTGCTTTCTTCCGTATCTGCTTGCAAATCGTATTGAAATGCGAGTGTTTGCCGATAAACGGCCGCTTGTACTTTTTGAGCAAAATTATCTAGCAAAGGAGGTTCAAAATTCATGATTTCAGAGAATTCTTGCAAAATAATTTTAATAGAAGGTGTTGCTAAAAGAGGGCCTAATACTAAAATAAAATCTAAAATAGTCTTTTCGATATCTATATCGGTTTTTTCTTTCTGAAGACGCAGTTCTTGGCATTTCAGGGCGATTTCTTTTTCCAAAATGTGTGCAGCCGCTTTGCCACCAGCATTGAACGCAAGCGTTCCTTTTTCTGTCCAAGCATTTTGCAAGGCAATATAGGGTTTTGTGACAAATTGGTTCATGATCGTGTAATGTGTTTCCGCAAGGCAGTCGAAGGGGTCGGGGTGCCCTCTGAGTGTCGTAAAATAACGTTTTATCGTTGCCTCCATGTCTTCACTGATCTCTTGAGCATTCAATATCGTCAGGCACAAAGTTTCATGAAGATTTAAAAAAAAATCGAGATGTTCCTGAAAAACTTTTTTTCGTAGAAGATAAATTTTTTTAGCTTTGGTGAGATTCTCCTCTGAAGCGATCAGTTGATTAGCGGTCTCGTGTTGATGTTTTAAAATGGAAGATACGGTAGGGAGTAAATCAAGGCGATGCGGACATTTAGGTATGAGCATTTCACTTAGAGCCCAACCCGAATATTGGCAAGGATGGGGAAATCCTGTTTGTGAAGGGGTGGCGGTAATAAAAAAGCTATTAGGGATAGGGACTCCTCGGGCAGCCGCGTGAGAATGTTTCATGAATTGCCCGACAACAATATATTTCTCTCCAGGAAATGGCTTAATAACCTGCTTCATTTCTAGCGTCCACGACTCGCAGTAGGCCCCGTCAGATTGATTGGGAGTCAAAGTTCCATAAATCGGAGATTGTTTAATACACTTGAGCTCTTCCTCTATTGAATCGAAATAAACGCCTTTGTTACGGAGTAATGAAAGGGCTTTCATCCAAAATAACTCCGTGTCTTGATGGTGATCAAGTGTTTTGGTGCTTTGGAATAAGTTAGAGACTTTGTCGGTTGTGGTTGTTTGAGACTGAATTTGAAAGCGCTTATTCAAAAGTTTAATGGAGGAGTCTTCTTCAAGACTTTGTCGGTTGGGTAGAAGAATTTGATTACAAATAAAGCGTTTCGTAATGGAAAGCCCCCCTATTCGGCAAAGATAAGAGCGGATCGTGCGCCAAAAACCGGAACTTTTCTGTGAAACATCGTCTGGATTGAGGTCGATT
Organism: Parachlamydia acanthamoebae; assembly: GCF_000875975.1. Taxonomy (NCBI): domain Bacteria; kingdom Pseudomonadati; phylum Chlamydiota; class Chlamydiia; order Parachlamydiales; family Parachlamydiaceae; genus Parachlamydia; species Parachlamydia acanthamoebae. Next base: position 78,125 of record NZ_BAWW01000057.1, read on the forward strand.
AAGGCATTGAAATTTTTAATTGTGGAGAAAAAACGTTTGGCTAAGGCTTGGTGTGAAGGAGAGCCTTGTTCGAGCTTGTATATATATGGATAATGATTTTTTAGAATGCCAATGGCATTTAAAAGGTCATCTTGAACTTCTTCTCGAATTTGGTTGTGCCTTTTCCGAATTTCTTCCGAAAAAATCGAGGCAATGCAAGAGCTTAACATGCGGACTTGTTTTTTGATCTGATAGGCGCGCCCACGCCCCAATAGGGGCTCTGCTGTTTTTAAATGATAGACATGCGGAAATGGTTCTTGCGCATTTTGCGCAGTAAACTCTTCAAGTTTAGTCAGAGCAGCATCAACTGCTACAGAAGGGTCAAAGACTGGGAGTCCCTCAGATCTCTCACGCATTGTAAATCTTCCATAAAGTTCAACAGAAATTACTTTGTCTATTAAATGTTAAGGTTTGATTAAGCTGACATACAAAAAGTTAGGGCTCAATTTCAGGCAAGGGTTTGCCAGCTGGAGCTTTTAACTTCAATGAGGTCTCTGCAATAATTTCATAAGAGGATTTGACTTCGAAAGCTTTTTCAATGGAAATCAGGTCGCCTCTTCGCAAAAAGTCAAATGCTTTTGATTCAGGAGGGTGTTCTGGTAAGCGAGAAGATAGGGATTTTTTCCCTCCCGTTCCACAAAGATAAAACTTTTTCCCTTGGAAAGAGTCAACAGGGGGGCTAATAATCCGATACAGCGCTTGTTCCTGTTCGAGCTTTGGCCAGGCAGCTTGGGGGCTTCTTAAGATCAGATAAGACATTTTTAAGGAGCTAAGATTAATCTGAGCTGCACGTTGTAGTTCCTTAATCAGATAAGGCTTTTCAAATTCACGTTGTGCATAACAGGGGCTATTGCTAGTTTGCAGAGCAGGGCATTCTCCTTGCCACACACAAGGTGCTTGAATTGGAACTCTTTTCTTGACCATGGCGTCGCGGATTTGAAGAATGCGATTATTAGATTCTCCGAAGGAATTACCTACAATTACAAGATAGCCATGTGGAGTCAGTAAACGAAGCAGATAATCTAAAAACTGTTGCTGCTTTTCAATAGCACCTTTGACAGAAATTGGAAAAAGCTCTTCCAAGCAATGCCCTAAGATGATGCAGTCAAATTCCCCAGAAACAGGTAAAGAAGAGGGGTGTTCCCAGCGCCGTATTTGGATAGGAAAGCCGTAGCGTCCTGAAATTTCACCTGCGAGTTGTAAGGCGGTTTGATTTTGATCTAAGGCAAAAACTTCGCGGGCACCATGTTTCAGAGCGGCAAAAGAAAAAGGGGCTGGGCCGCTGCAGAGGTCTAAAATCCGTTTTGGAGAGGATGGGAGTTCTCCAAGTAATGATAAGCCTTGTTGGTAGTGAACAACCCATTGATACAGAAGATAAGCACCGAGGAGCTTAGGATCTTCAAAGTAATGTTTTTTGGGTGGGGTTCCTGCATTAAAAGCTTCTTGTAGTTGAGTGATTGCTTCAACAACTCCACGAAATTCTCTTGTTTGTAAGCGATCAGAAGGGCCAGAAATTTTATGAAAGCGTCGCCACGTTCCCATTAAAAGTGGAATTAAAGTTTCAAGATCGGCTTTTGGAATAGGTTTTCTTTTCATAATTTTTCGGAGTCCGTTTTATTCAAAAAGGAGGGTTTGTTCACGAGCGGTCATTTCTCTCCACTCACCAGGTTGTAAAGGACCTAGATGTAGTCCCCCAATTCGAATACGTGTTAATTCTAAAACAGGGAGTTTTACAGATTCCATCAAAAGACGGATCTCTCTCTTTTTCCCTTCGGCAATCGTAATTTTTAGGGTCCCTCGTCTCACTTTACTGACTCGGATAGGACGTACAAACGTTTTCTCAACAAGAGTTCCACTAGAAAGCGCACTTAAATGCTCTGCTTCCACTTCCTCATTTGTTTTAACTAAGTATTCTTTGTGAATATTTGCTGATGGATGGATCACGCGATTGGCAAAGTGGCCATCGTTTGTGACGATGATCAATCCGCTTGTATCTTTATCTAATCTGCCGACCGTAAATAGTCTTTCTTCAACTGTGTCAAACAAGTCTAAAACAATTTTGGAGTCTTTATTTCGTTTGTTCGAGCAGATGTATCCAATAGGTTTATTTAAAATGTAATAGACTTTATTTTGTTTTTTGCCGACAGATTGCCCCTTACAAGTGATGACATCGTTTTCATCCACTAATGTTTGAGGAACGAGAGTGACTTCTCCATTAACGGTGACACAACCGTCGAAAATCAGCATTTCACAAGCTCTGCGCGATGCAACACCTGCAGCAGCCATCACTTTACTTAATCTTTGTTTTGTTTTATCCATCGAGTAATCTTTAATGTAATGATTAAAGAAAATAATAAAGAAGTTCTTAAAAAAAGTCAAAAGATAAAAAAAATTAAACAAATCGTTTGCTTTAGCTATTTTCCTTGTGTTTTTTCAATAGCAAATTTAAAAAAGGAAAATATAAGAACCTTGAGGAGGAACAATGAAAAGACGGGGCATTTTATTCGTTGCTTTTTTACTGGTATCGCAGAGCTTATGTGCTTTGCTGTCTCCCTTAGCGCAAAGTAGCGTAGAGATTAAAGCTATCCTAGACGATAAGAAGTTTTCAGAATCGATTGGAGCAGGGGAAGTGATTGAAAAAATCAAAAAAAAGAAAGAGGGGTATGAAATTGAAACATCTCGCTCTAAATTATTTGTAAAAGTGATTCCTATTCCAAGTCATAAAATCGGTCCCCAGCAATTTCAATTAGAATTTAGTGAGCCTGAACATCTAAAAGATGATAAATAATCTGCATGATAAGCCTGGATGAATAGCCATTCAGGCTTAAGCCAATTGATATCCATTTTCAATTTTCTTTGCTGGTTCTAAAATGGCTCGGCCACTCACCGCGCAAAGAATGGCGGATGCTTCATAAGGAAAGTCCTCTTATTGTAAATTTAAAAGGGACAGGGCTTGTTTCCCTATTAAGCTTCCAACCCAAAAATTTTGCTTAAATAGACCCATACCCAATTTTTGGGTGCTTCCGAAATTCAATCTTATAAATACTGTTTTGTAATCCTTATGCAATTCTTCTTTTTCGATTTTTTCTATCTTCCCGATCTTCAAATCTACTTTTAAAAAATCATCCCAAGTTAAGTCTCTCTTGTTTTGGTTGAGAAAACGTTGCTGAGGAAAAATCCCAACTTTTTCTCCAAGTTCAACGGGACTCGACGGGCGAAAAAGTACAGTCGTCTTTCGTTTTTCATCTGACGTTCCAGTAGTTTTTTGAACCCCCGTCACTAAGCAATCGGACATAATGGCTGCCAATTTGTTTGCGTGGAAAGTTCAAAATACACGCAACTTGCTGGTTCATTATTTCGTCGGTTGTGTGATTGGAGGTGAATTGAGCCGAACCTGAATAAAAGCCCTTATTTCCCATTAGGGGACCATTAAATTGCAGATCGAGAAGATAAGCAGGAATTTTGGCATGTGGGTTAATTGAAATGGCAACAACCTTTCCAATGGCCATTTCAACTTTATTAAATTCTTGAATGGAGATAGTGGGTTTTTCTAGCAATTCGAATCCCTGGTTAAATCTTGCAGGAACTCTACATATGTCTTTTGATATTTGTCGATCGAGGGCCAGATTACCGCTTGCTCGTTTAGTTTTTTCACGCTATCCTAAAAAGATCAAAGAGGAGAAAGCTATGAATAAGCTCATTTTAATGCGCCATGGACAATCGGAATGGAACCGTCTGAATCTCTTTACTGGCTGGGTAGATATCCCTCTTTCACCTCTTGGTATTGAAGAAGCTTTGGTGGGGGGAGATCGAATTAAAGACATCCCGATTGATATCATTTATACAACATCACTCATGCGTGCGCAAATGACTGCTATGCTTGCCATGAGTCGCCATACATCGGGAAAAACTCCCGTGATTCTTCATCCTGGGCAAGGAAAACTCCAAGAGTGGGGAAAGATCTATAGTAAGACTGCAGAAGAGTCGTGTATTCCAGTGATATGTGCTTGGGAACTAAATGAGCGAATGTATGGCGAACTGCAAGGATTAAATAAAGCTGAAACTGCCGAAAAATTTGGAGCTGATCAAGTAAAAATATGGCGTAGAAGTTTTGATGTCCCGCCTCCAAATGGGGAAAGTTTGGAGATGACAGCTGCGCGTTCAATTCCTTATTTTGAAGAAAATATCCTTCCTCAGCTACAAGAAGGCAAAAATGTTTTTGTGTCTGCGCATGGAAATTCCCTACGTTCGATCATCATGTACTTAGATCAGTTGTCGCGGGAAGAAGTATTAAATCTTGAATTAGCCACTGGAGAGCCTATTTTCTATATGTTCCAAGATGGTAAAGTAATCAGAGAGTCTTAAATGCCAAATGGAATTTATTTAGATAATAACCTTGTGACACGTCCATCTAAGAAGGCTGTCAGTGAAATGCTTCCTTTTTTGACGGATCGATGGGGAACACCTTCAGCGCCGCACCGGATGGGACAAGAATTATTCCCTGCAATGTCTGAAAGCTATAAAGCCTTGTACGCTTTAATCGGTGCGAAAGAGGTTGATGACATTATTTTTACTTCTTCAGGAGAAGAAGCTGTGAATCATGTTTTTACGGCAGCTTTTCACGATATCATGTTGCCGACAGGTCGAAATCAATTGATTTGTGCCAATCAGGATGAAGCCCCTGCGCTGATGGCGATTGGCCGACTTGAACAACATGGTTGTGTTGGTAAGTTTGTGTCTGCCAATCAGGAAGGGCGCGTAACAGCGGAAGAAATAGCCGATCATATCACTCCAAGAACTGCCCTCGTTTCACTTTCATGGGCAAATGGTTTGACGGGTGTTATAAATCCTGTGCATGAAATCGGCGCTCTTTGTCAGCAAAGGGGTATTAAATTTCATCTAGATGCGACACATGTTCTAGGAAAGCTATTCTTTAATTTGGAAGACGTACAAGCGGATTTCATCACATTTAGTGGCGATCGTTTCCATGCTCCGAAGGGGACTGGTGGTCTTTACATTAAAGCAGGGGTGAAGTGCAGTTCCTTCATTTTAGGAGGGCTTGAACAAGGTGGATTACGCGCGGGGAATTTAAATGTACCCGCTTTAGTTGCTCTTGCAGCAGCTGCAAAAGAAGCTGTTGAAACGCGAGATTTAATGTGTACGGAAATTGCACGCCTTCGAAACAAATTGGAAACTGGAATTAAAGAAAGTTATCCTGAAGCGGTCTTGTTTTTTGATGAACAAGAAAGACTTCCACACACAACGACTATCGCTTTTCCTGGAATTGCCAATGAAGCTTTGCTCTACGCGCTTAACCGACAGTTGGTTTTTGCAAGCATTGGAGGCGGTTCTTTTCAGCAGATCGGGTTAGTTTTAGCCGCTTCAGGAATCAATCCCCAATTAGCTCATTCGGCTTTAAGTTTCAGTTTGTCACGTGAGACGACGGAAGATGAAATTGACCGCGCGACATGGATCGTTACCGAAACAGCAAAGTATCTTAGACGCGCATCTCAAAAAATTTTAAAGTAAAGAATTAAGCATGAGTCTCGCAGCCCTAATCACGCCTTTTCCTTGGAGCCGATATAGTAAAAAATTGGCCGCTAAAATTGACAACCCGCGCTCCATCGGTTTTTTTACTTCTGAGGAATCAGAAGCTCGTTGCATGTTTTTAGCAGAAGGGACAGAAGGATCACTTGAAGAAGGAAATTTAGTTCGCTTTTATTGGTTGGTAGATACAGATGATGGGATCATCGTCGATGCCAAGTTCCAAGCTTACGGGCAATCAGTTTTAATAGGCGCCGCAGAAATTGCTTGTGAGCTGATGGTTGGAAAAAACTACGACCAAGCTCGACGTATAAGCGTCGAATTAATCGATCGGCATGTGCGAGATAAGGCTGAAGAAACCGCTTTTCCCAAAGAAACCTACCCCCATTTGAATCTTATTTTAAGTGCCATTGAAGATGCTTTCGAAAAATGTATCGGAATTCCCGTTGCAGAGAGTTATATCGCCCCACCCGTGCCATCTGAAATCGGTGAAGTTGTGGAAGGTGGGTATCCAGGTTGGAAAGAGTTAACCATCAAAAAGAAAATTGCTGTCATTGAAGAGATTATGAACCGAGATATTAGACCTTATATTGCCTTAGATGGTGGAGGGGTTGAAGTATTGAATATCTTAGAAGACAGAGAGATTGTGATTGGCTATCAAGGGAATTGTACCTCTTGCTACTCATCAATCGGCACCACACTTTCCTATATTCAGCAAGTTTTAAGAGCTAAGGTTTATCCAGATATTATAGTTACTCCAGATACTTCTATATTTAATTAACATCCTATATAATAGAAAGGGATTAATATATAAAGGTGGATAATATGACGGATCAATTTTCCATTAAATTAAAAAATACAACGCTTAACTGGAATCGAGAAGATCTTTCAGCTAAACTGAAAAAGCTTAGTGAATTAGATGATCAAGGCAAGCTAGGCGGAAAAACAGTCGTTATAAAGAAAGACTTATCTGTAAAAACTTTGGGAAAGGTGAAGCAATTTTTTTGGTCTATGTTGTCAAATACTCGTCTGGGGCGTCGCATATATGGGGTGGATTATAACCAAAATGAAGCAATCTTCACTCAAATAAAAGACAAATTAACTCCTACTGACAATGATCTAATTGAACTATTTAATGCTAGCGTTAACAAATACAATCATTATCAAGATAGAGTCGTTATAACAAAAGTAGAGGAAGAGAATCCAATTCCTAAAGCTACGAGTCCAAAAGCTATCAGTCCGACGTTAGCCAGAGCTTTGGAACAGGTCGAAAACGTGCCTAAAGCAGAAGTCGTGCATATGTCTTCAACTTTGTTAGATCCTCTTGGAGCAAAAAATGCCGAAGCCGCACATTTGGATATTTCTTTAGAACTTGAGCCGCCGAAACATGCTGTAAAGCTAAAAGATGGTAGCATTGCAACGGTATTTGGTAAAACTAAAGTTGTTCTTGTAAAGGGATCTACTCTTGATCAGAATACCGATGCTATTGTTAATGCCGCAAATGAAAGGTTGCTAGGAGGGGGAGGAATTGATGGACAAATTTGGTCGCGCAGTGGGGCTCTCTCCGGTGCTAAAGATTCTGGAGAGTTTCTAAAAGCAGAAATCATGCCTATTAAAGCCAATCTTCCAAGCGGGAATCTTCCAAATGGTGAAGCTGTGATTACACGAGCTCTAGGATTGAACAGCCGCTATATTATACATGCTGTTGGTCCTCGCGGAGCGCAACCTAAAGTCCTAAGAAATGCCTACTTAAATAGCTTAGAATTATTAGATGCGAATCAGCTCAAGTCTATCTCATTTTGCTGCATTAGCCAGAGCATTTTTGGGTATTCACCAAAAGATGCTGCTCCTATAGTTGTGGACCTTATCCGTCGTTATTGTGAATACAAAGATGGACCGACGACAGATTTGCAGTCAGATCAGTTGCAGAAAATGGTTGAGGAAGATGAGTCTTTTGATGCTTCTAAATTAGAACCATTTGAGCGAGAGATCCGTTTGGTCATGTATTCAGACAATGAATGGGACGAATATAGCAAACTGGACGTTTTTAAAACTGCCTAATGTCCTTACAAGCGATCTTTTGTTGAGCAGTAGATTTTCCAGTTGGCTTTCTATAAAAGCAAGAGAGAGAGAGACTATTTTTTGATTCAATCAAATTTAGAAAAACATAGTAGCCCTTCAATTACAATCATGAAAAGAAATTCTGTCCATTGTTCTTCTTTTGAATTTTTTTAAATTTTGTCACATTTATGCAAACTGTAACAGTTTATAAGTAAAATAGCAGAATTAAAAAATACCTAAGGTTATATTGTGCCCTCCAAAAAAACTTGATGTAGTTCTTCTAAACTAAGGTTGTGGTATACTAGAAGGATTTAATGCAGAAATGATTCTATTGATTAAAAATATTTTTTTTGTTATAATAATTTTTCTAAAAAGAGGTTATCTTATGAAAATAAGCTTTATGAAAGAACCAAGCAAATTGCCTATAGACCTTATTGGCGATAAGCAGGCAAGAAACCTCAAAGTACAAGAAGGATATTATTGCTGTGGTTACAAGGAAGAAAAAGCTTCTTTTTTGCAAAGACACTTAATTTATCGGGTTCATCACATTTTAGCTCGCTTATTTAGTCATAAATATTCAGAAGAAGAGAAAAGACTTCTCAAAGAAAAAAGGCAATACGTTTACTACTGTCTTCCAAAAGATGTCGATCGGCGAGGAACCGTCCCTGCAGAGGATGCGCTGTTTTTTTGTGACGCAGGAGTGAACGTCCAAGAGAGGCTAAGAACCGAGTTCTTTAAACAGATGCAAGGGACTTATTTATGCTCTAAAGTGATCCTTTTAAACACATCAAGTGGCGGCTGTAATTTTTTCAATGATGCGGATGGGGCTTTTGCATCCAATTCCGAAGGTCAGAAAGCTTTTAGGGATAATGGAGGGGGATTTCTCCTGTTTTGTTCTAATATTAAAAATGACTCAACCGAAACGTTTCTACGAGATCATCCGGAATTTAGGGGGAATAATGCTCGTTACAAAGGAGCTATGTTTCAGTTGCTTAAGAATAGAGACATGTCTGTTATGAGAAATCCTCTCTATCAGGGTAAATTTTCTCGGGAATTTATCCACTTCCTGGAAACAGGAGAAGAGCTTCTCTCTATAGGTTTCAAGCAAAGATATTTTGGTGTTGGAGGGACTTTCCCTCCTAAAAAATAGTAAAGAATATGCTAAAGTTGATTTTTCCATTTGGAGCACGATTGTTTAGCTTTGCATAAAAAGCAAATTTTTGTTAAGAGCTTCGTCACTTTACCCATCCTGAGCGATAAGATAAGCATGCAAATGTATATTCCCTGAATTTTTCTTCTATATTGCTATTTTTAATTTAGTCAAAGTTTAAAAAAATATAATAGTCCAATATTAAGAGGCTGCTAATGCAACGAAGTTGCGAAATAAGCCAGTATAACTCCAATGACAATCATGAAAAGAAATTCTGTCCATTGTTCTTCTTTTGAGTTTTTTTAAATTTTGTCACATTTATGCAAACTGTAACAGTTTATAAGTAAAATAGCAGAATTAAAAAATACCTAAGGTTATGTTGTGCTCTCCAAAAAAACTTGATGTAGTTCTTCTAAACTAAGGTTGTGGTATACTAGAGGGATTTAATTCAGAAATGATTCTATTGATTAAAAATATTTTTTTGTTATAATGGTTTTTCTAAAAAGAGGGTGTCTATGAAAATAAGCTTTATGAAAGAACCAAGCAAATTGCCTATAGACCTTATTGGCGATATGCAGGCAAGAAACCTCAAAGTACAAGAAGGATATTATTGCTGTGGTTACAAGGAAGAAAAAGCTTCTTTTTTGCAAAGACACTTAATTTATCGGGTTCATCACATTTTAGCTCGCTTATTTAGTCATAAATATTCAGAAGAAGAGAAAAGACTTCTCAAAGAAAAAAGGCAATACGTTTACTACTGTCTTCCAAAAGATGCCGATCGGCGAGGGACCGTCCCTGCAGAGGATGCGTTGTTTTTTTGTAACGGAGGAACACAAGTCCAAGAAAAGCTAAGAATCGGGTTCTTCAAACAGATGCAAGGGACCTATTTATGCTCTAAAGTGATCCTTTTAAATAGTGCAAGTGGTGGCAGTCATTTTTTCAACGATGCTGATGGGGCTTTTCCATCCAATTCCGAAGGTCAGAAAGCTTTTAAGCAGAACCATGGGGGATACCTCCTTTTTTGTTCTACTAAGTGTAACAATGAGTCAACCGAAACATTTCTAAGAGATCATCCGGAATTTAGAGATAACAATGCTCGTTACAAAGGGGCTATGTTTCAGGTGATTAAGAATAAAGACGTGTCTGTCATGAGAGACCCCCTTCATCAGGGTAAATTTTCTCGGGAATTTATCCACTTCCTGGAAACAGGAGAAGAGCTTCTCTCTATAGGTTTCAAGCAAAGATATTTTGGTGTTGGCTAAGCTATTTGGGGGATGGGGATTAAAAGACTAGTTTTCAGTATAGCCCCCTTCTTTACAGTAAAGACGGCTCTAGCATGATCCGTTGTTCATTTGTTAAACTTCCATTCTCATAAATTGGATGAAGAAAGTGTAAGATTCAGTGTACTCTCTCAGTATTTGCCTTTACTAAACCGTCTCTTCTCGGGGTCTTTTCTCCAACCAAAGTTTTTATTTTTCTTTAAGGGTCAAGAAACTTATAGGATGTTTCTCTCAGGCATGATTTCTTATTGTATGAGAATCTGAAATTCTGGCATCCTATGGGTCATTTCGTTATTCGATATTGCAATCGGAAGAGGTTGACGATATGAAATACGCTTTCTTATGACTTAAATTATCAAAAAGGATGAAATATGACGCCTTATGAATATGGATTGATCGCTTGCGGCCTCATTGGCTTGCTTTACGGGGCGATAACGATTCAATCAGTGCTATCTAAAAGTGCAGGAAATGAACGCATGCAAGAAATTGCTAGTGCCATCCAAGAGGGGGCAAGGGCTTATCTGAACCGTCAATACACGACTATTGCAATGGTTGGTGTTGTGGTATTTGCATTTTTAACTTGGTTTCTAGGATGGCATGTAGGCCTTGGTTTTGTAATTGGAGCAATCTTATCTGGTGCCGCTGGTTATATTGGAATGAACATTTCTGTACGTGCTAACGTGAGAACAACTGAAGCTGCGCGCCAAGGTTTGGCATCGGCTCTAGATGTGTCATTCAAGTCTGGTGCAATTACGGGGATGCTTGTTGTCAGTTTGGGGCTACTAGGGATCACCGGCTATTATATATTTTTGAAAAACAGTAATATTTCATTAAGCGCTCTCTTAGAGTCCCTTGTTTCTTTGGGATTTGGAGCGTCGCTCATTTCGATTTTTGCACGCTTAGGTGGAGGAATTTTCACAAAAGGTGCAGACGTTGGCGCTGATCTCGTTGGAAAAATTGAAGCCGGAATTCCTGAAGATGACCCACGCAATCCAGCTGTTATTGCAGATAACGTTGGTGATAACGTTGGGGACTGCGCAGGAATGGCAGCAGACTTATTTGAGACATATGTTGTGACAATCGTTGGAACGATGCTTTTGGCTGGCATCTTCTTCACAGGTGCAACCATGGAAACAATGATGTTGTATCCGTTGGCGATTGGTGCGATTTGTATTTTAACTTCCATTGTTGGAACTTTTTTTGTCAAACTAGGCAAAAGCCAAGACATCATGGGCGCTCTTTATAAAGGGTTTATTGTTACAGCAGTATTGTCAGCGATTGCACTTGCATGGTTGACTAAGTATTTGATTGGATTTGACCAGTCCTTTACTGTGAACCACGCCACTTTTACAGGTTTAAATCTTTTCTATTGTGCATTGACAGGGCTTGTCGTTACAGGTTTACTCATGTGGATTACAGAATACTACACCCTGACGAAATACCGTCCTGTACAGAGTATTGCTCAAGCATCTACAACTGGACATGGAACAAACATCATCCAAGGGATAGCCGTTTCTATGGAAGCTACAGCCCTTCCCGTTGTGGTGATCTGCGTTGGAATCCTCGTTTCCTATATCAATGCTGACCTTTTCGGTATTGCTGTCGCCGCAACAAGCATGCTTGCTTTGGCTGGTATGGTTGTCGCACTGGATGCCTACGGTCCTGTAACAGATAATGCGGGTGGAATTGCGGAAATGTCCAATCTTCCGGCAGATGTGCGAAAAACGACAGATGCGCTTGATGCGGTAGGAAATACAACAAAAGCTGTGACGAAAGGATACGCAATCGGATCTGCTGGTTTTGCTGCTTTGGTTTTGTTTGCTGCATTTATTGAAGATTTAGGACGTTATTTCCCTGATTATCAAGGGGAGTTCCTTCTTGAGAATGCCTATGTTGTGATCGGACTGTTCATTGGAGGCTTACTTCCTTATCTATTTGGAGCTCTTTGCATGATGGCTGTAGGCCGAGCAGCGGGTTCTGTTGTTGAAGAGGTACGTAGCCAATTCCGTGACAATCCGGGCATTATGGAAGGTACATCCAAACCGAATTATGGTCGCACAGTTGACATGTTGACAAAAGCTGCGATTAAAGAAATGGTTCTACCTTCCCTTTTACCTGTTGCAGCTCCAATTGTGCTATACTTTGCGTTAACTTATACAGTGGGGCAATCAGAGGCGTTTATTGCGTTAGGATCGATGCTTTTAGGCTCTGTTGTGACTGGTCTTTTCGTGGGCCTTTCTATGACATCTGGTGGTGGCGCATGGGATAATGCTAAGAAGTTAATTGAAGATGGGCGTCATGGTGGTAAGGGCTCAGATGCTCACCGTGCTGCCGTTACGGGAGATACTGTTGGCGATCCGTACAAGGATACTGCAGGTCCTGCGATTAACCCGATGATTAAAATCATCAATATCGTTGCATTATTGCTGTTGGCTGTATTAGCGGCGCAGTAACATTGGATAAACAAAAGACTAAAAAGCCATTCGGCTTTTTAGTCTTTTTCGATTTCGTTCAGTTCTTGATGGGCTTTTTCCCAATCTTCTAAAGTCTGGTTCAATTCCTCTTCTAGCTTTGATTTCTTAGACAAAAGTTTCGCTTGCTCTTCTCTAGACGTTCGTTCGTAAAATCCTTCAGATCCCATGGTAGCGTCTATTTCTTCTATTTTTGTTTCAAGCTGCTGGCATAAATCCTCAACGCGCTTGATTTGCTTTTCAAGTTGGGCGCGTAAATTTCGTTGTTTCTTTTGTTCTTCGTAAGAAAGTTTATTTTGCGATTGTTTGCTGGCTTGGGAGGCTCGCTTGGCTGATCGATCTAAATGGTCCACATCTCGTTTTTCTAAATATTCAGGATAGGAGCAATGAAAATCGTGAATGCCGGTTTCATTAATTTCAATGATACGGGAGGCTAGGCTTGCTACAAAATATCGATTGTGGCTGACAAATAAAACGGTTCCAGAATAGGTTTTCAGGCTGTGAATAAGGGCTTCAATAGCTTCCATATCTAAGTGGTTAGTCGGTTCATCAAAAATGAGGATGTTCTGTTTTGCCAACATCATTTTTGCTAAAATTAATCGAGCTGCTTCTCCGCCACTTAAAACTTCAATCGTTTTGTGTACATCATCGCCTGAAAATAAGACTTGTGCCAGCATTTGACGGGCTTGCTGTTCTTGAACATCTTGTAAAGAGCCACAAAGCCAGTCAAGCAAGGAGCTTTTTTTATTGAATTCCTTAGAATGATCTTGCGGGAAATAGGCGAATCCGGCTGCGTGTCCCCACTCAAAGGTGCCGGCATCAGAAGGGGTGCGGCCAGATAAAATTTCAAGTAGGGTTGACTTTCCAATTCCATTTGGGCCGAGAATGGCAATCTTTTCTCCCCGGCCTACTTCAAATGACACATTTTCTAAGACTTTTTTCTCTCCGTAAGCTTTTTGAATTCCCGTAATTTTTAATGGGGTGACTCCTGATGGACGTGTAATGGGGAATTGTAGGTGGGGAGCTTGTCTAGATGAGGGAGGAAGATAATGTTCTTCCATCGCATTTTCAAGCTTTTCCATCGCTTTCAATTTAGATTGAGCTTGACGAGCCTTGGTCGCCTTTGCACGGAAGCGATCGACAAATTCTTGCAGGTCTTCTTTCTTCTTTTCTTGTTTCGCGAGTTGATTTTCCTTTTGCTCCAATTCCCAGGTCTTAGTTGTTTCAAATTGATCGTAATTTCCTGGGTAAATTTTAACCATTTCGTAGTCTAAATCCATCACGTCAGTTGCAATCCCATTGAGAAAACTTCGATCGTGAGAGCTGACCACCACGGTTCCTGAAAATTGTCGGATGTAATCTTCCAGCCACTTAATCGAGTAAAGATCTAAATGGTTAGTCGGTTCATCCAAGATCAGAACGTCTGGTTGACTGAACAAAACTTGAGCAAGTAAAACGCGCAATTTATAACCACCAGACAAAATTTTTAAAGGTTTGTTGTGAAGATTCGCTTTTAATCCCAATCCTTCTAGCAACTCTCCAATTTGACTTGTTGCAGCATAGCCCTGTTGTTCTTCAATGTGTTTTTCACAATTGGCTAGCTGATGGCATTGGTCTTCACTCAGTATGGCTTCTTGTAGCAGTAGATCTTTTTGTTTCAGTGCATCCCATAAGATAGGTTTTCCCATTAAGACTGTGTCAATCAGTGAGACATTTTCATAAAGGAAGTGATCTTGCTTTAAAGTTCCTAAACGGATCAGAGAAGGCATGAAGATGTCGCCTTTTTCTGGGGTAAGGGTGCCGCTTAGAATCTTGATGAGTGTGGATTTCCCAGATCCATTGGGTCCAACTAATGCATAGTGGCGTCCTGGATTCAGCTGAAAATTGGCGTTCCGAAAAAGAATCTTATCGCCATAGCGCATAGTGAGATTGATTGCAGAGATCATAAAACCTGAAAAAATAAGTTTAACATTGTATTGAACTATCTGAATATAACCGATTTAAAAATAAATTACAATGTCTGTGCAGTGAGCGTGACCTCTGAAAAAAGAGAGTATTGAAATGGGGAAAATTTGACTTTGCAATAAATAGCTAAAACACAAGTAGATGCGAACAATTCATTTTTGTTGAATTTTCAAAAATGCATCTCTCAATACATTTTAAAGGCTTATTTTAAGTGTTCTTGTCATTAAATGTGCAGAAATATCAAAAAATGGAAAAAAATGAACAAAATATCATTATTAATATGCAAATTCTCTCAAAAAAGCGTTTTAAGCACGACAAGAGCGTCTTTATTAAGATATTGAAATTTCGGATTATTTTATTTAAAAGCAGCAGTTAAAACGAGTAAAAATTCATTTAATGACGAAAAGGGGTTGCGGAAATAATGTGTCTTTTTGTATTGTCTTAGTTTCTTTCGCAAATAAGCAAGACGCTAACGAGTGAAACGAAAAGCAAAGCC
>NZ_BAWW01000058.1 GCF_000875975.1 Parachlamydia acanthamoebae
CCATCTCCAATAGCAAGCTTTGGTCCTTCTTTGAGACCTCGATGTTTTAAATTTTGCAAAACTTCTTTCCAAGACTGCTTGCTTTCTCGGTGCCTATCATGGATCATGATAAGTTCTTTATTTCCATTCTCTAAAGCACCTATCAGAACCAGAACGCAGGGTCGATCTTCTTCTAAACGAATGTTAAAATAAATCCCATCCGCCCATATATAAACATACTTTTTTACGGATAAATCACTTTTGAGCCAATTTT
>NZ_BAWW01000059.1 GCF_000875975.1 Parachlamydia acanthamoebae
ATCCCATCCGCCCATATATAAACGTACTTTTTTGCGGATAAATCACTTTTGAGCCAATTTTGATATTCTGTTGTCCATGAATCTTTCAATCTAAAGATATTTGTGGGTGATAGTCCTTTAGCATTTTCTCCCAAAATTGCCTCCAGAGCTTTCGGAAAATCCAGGGTGGATATTCCTTTAAGATACAAAGCAGAAATAACCGCATCTATACTTTGTGTCCTTCTCAAATAAGGTGGCAAAATCGCACTTGTGAACTTGCCATCGTCTCTATGTCTTATTCTAGGCTGACGAATTGCAATTGGGCCAAGACCGGTTTGAATGTTTTTTTCTGGTAAGTAACCATTTCTTACTGCAGGAGATTGATGGGTAGATTCATTCGATTGTTTGTAAAGTTCCAGATATTCTTGTACTTCAAATTCAATAGCTTGCTGTAACAATTTTTGAGCCCCTTTACGAAGAATTTCTTCGAGAGGATTATTTTGTTCATTTGTTGATGGCATTTTTTCTGAAGAAAAGCGAAAATCTTCCACGAGCGCACTCCCATTTAGTTTTTGTGGTAAAAAACATTTTAAGGATGCGCTCTCTTTTTTTCATCTCATACACAACTTTTGATCATATCTCAGGGGATTTGGAACCAATGAATAATATTGGAAAAATGAGACTTAGACATAAGGTGATTTAGAGAAAAGTATAAGTGTCGTGATTCGCCATGACTTTTAAAACCGGGGGGGGGAAAGCTTCTTCAAATATTTCTCCGGATGTTTTAAGAAATTCATTTTGGAGGTTTCTCATCATCTGTATTTCGAGCTAAAGTGGTTATGACCGACGCATAAGAGAGTCCCTAACCATAGGCAAATACGTTTAGCAGGGAAGTGTTGTTTTACCCAGCTCGTTCTAAGAGTTTATAAGAATACGTGTCGAGGTATTGATCGATGTATTCAGAAGGAAATAACCGCTCAAAAGCAGATTCTACAAGGCGCCGTACATATTCGAGATCGGGATTTTCTTCTTGTGTGACATGTTTAGGGTTGCCGACGTAAGCCCATACGATTAACGACTCAGGAGCTTGCAGATTTTTAAAAGCTTGCGTTGCGCATCTTTGCACTTTCACTGCGACTCTTGCATATGCTTCAGGAGCATCTTCACCAATATCTAACTCAGCTAATTGAGCATCAGAAAGGCAATACACTGCTCCGTAAACTTTAGCCCCTTCTTTTGGAGCAATATTACCCGCCGTTCCACTTTCACCAAATGGAGTTGTGTCGAGAGAATAGCTAAATTCATAATCATTTAGCTCGTATGCTCCTAGATCAATCGGGGCTTGCCCTTCCAATTCACCATCTTTGTGCCATTCATCTACCCAGCTCCCATTTTTTAGTCGCTCTTTAAGAAAGTCATAACTAACGTTAGACCCATAAGCAAAATAAAGATGCGGCAAATCGGGAGGCAATTGCACGGTATTTCCTTGAGTATGCAATAAAAAACAGCCGAAAGTTGTGATTAAATAAATGATGATTTTCATATTAGGTTAAAGCAGGGCTTTTAACTTTTAATTTTAAGGGGCGAGAAGTAAGCGGGAAAAGAAATAGGGCAATCATGTAAGTGACTCCCGCGACTAACGCGATCGAGGCGCCAGCTGGCCAGTCAAGATGAAATGCTGCACCTGTCCCAACGAGGCAAAATAGAATGCTTAATAGCACGGCAATTGACATCATATGGGAGAGTCGTGAAGTGAGCAGATTGGCAATGGAGGCTGGGACTGTAAGCATGGTTAAAACTAAAATAACGCCTACAACTTCGATGAGCAAAACAATGGAAATCGCGGTTAAAATCAGAAGAAGAATATAAAGAAAATTAACAGGGAGTCCTTGCAACTGGGCCTGTTCTTCGTCAAAACAAATCACAAGAAAGCGGGTGTGAAAGAAAAGAACAGCCACTAAAACGACAAGGTCTAATCCAAATAGAATATAAAGGTCTGTGTTGGAAACCCAAAGGATGTTACCAATCAAAAAGTTCGTTAATTCAACATTAAATCCTGGCGTTTGGGAAATAAAAAGAATCCCCACGGCCATTCCAATCGCCCATATGGCGGCGATGACGGAATCTTCTCTTTGCCGATAGTGTAAATGGATCCAGCCTATTATTAAGGCTGAAAGGACTGCAGCAACCAAAGCCCCCATCAAAGGGGATGCCCATGTGATTCCTTGTGAGCGTTGCAACCAAAGGCAAAAACCAATTCCGCTTAAAACAGAATGGGAGATACTACCACTGATAAATACAATTCGTTTGACAACAACATATGAGCCGATGATGCCGCTTACAATAGAAGCTGCTAAACCTGCAAGTAGGGCAGATAAGAGCAAAGAATTAGTCATGAGAGCATCAAAAAAAGACATATCTTATTTTAAGTTAATCAAGGGTGTATGATAGAGGCCAATACCAAAATGTTCACAAACTTCCGCTGGTTTGAGAGAAAGAACAGAACCTTGCACACATAAAACACGTTGAACCTGGCTGATCGCAACTTTAAGATTGTGAGTCACCATTAAGATCATCATGGAGCCTTTCAGCTCACTCAATAAATTAAAGATATCCGACTCGGCGTGTACGTCAACGCTAGCGGTTGGTTCATCCAGAAATAAAATTTGGGGGTGTGAGACAAGCGCGCGTGCAATTAAAACTCTTTGGGCTTGTCCTCCCGATAATTTTCCATAAGCCTGCTTATAAAGAGATGTCGAAATACCTACACGTTCAAGCGCCTCAATCGCTAATTTTTTATCTTCTTGTGTATAGCGACCATGCCAAGGCAGGTAAGCTAGACGCCCCGACAAGACAACTTCAAAAACGGAGATCGGGAATTGAGGGTCAAAGCGGACTGTTTGGGGAACATAAGCGAGATGATGCGATTTGTTGCCCGGAGGTGTCCCGAAAATTTCAATATTTCCTGAAGAAGGCTTTAAAAAGCCCATGAGCAGCTTTAAAAGAGTTGTTTTGCCGCCACCATTGGGGCCTATAACCCCAATAAATTCGTTTGCATTAATTTCAAAAGAGCAATTATTGAGTATGCCAACACTCTGGTAATAAAAGGAAAGGTTTGTCACTTTAATTGCAGGGGGCATATAACTTTGAAATCCTTTAAACGAATTTTTAATTATCATTAATTTTCAGCAAAATGGCGCGCAATGAGTTCTACATTGCAGAGGTAATCTTCTGCATAGGGATCTAAGATTACAACGCGGGCATTTACTTCATTCGCAATCAATTGCGCGACTTTATTAGGGTATTGCACTTGAGAGAAAACCGTTTTAATATTTTCTTTGCGTGCTCTAGCGATCACTTTGGTCAGCTGTTGCGGGCTAGGGTCTTTCCCTTCAAATTCGATAGGAAGTTGAATCAGTTGGTAGTCTCGAGCAAAATATGCATAAGCAGGGTGCGCGACCATGATCACCGAATTTTTAGAATCTTTTAGAATTTCACGTACCTTAACGTCCAAGGCATCTAGTTCTTCTAAAAATTGCAAAAGATTCTGTTTATAAAATTCTGTGTTTGCAGGGTACTTTTCAATGAGAGCACTTGCGATTGTTTTGGCTTGCTGTTGCGCTTCCTTGGGGCTTAACCAAAAGTGTAAATCTTCACCTGACGCATGGCAGCAACCGTGATGGTGTTCACAATGGGAGGTCGCAGAGATCATTTCCACACCTTGTCGCATATCAACGAGTAAAAGAGAAGGCTTATGTGTTAAAAGCGCATTTTTGGCACGAGATTCAAAAGCTTCCCCGATAAAAAACCAAATATCAGCCGTGCTTGCAGACATCACTTGTCTCGGAGTCGGTTCGTAGGTATGTGCATCCGCACCAGCTGGAATCATGAGCTGTACATCAACGGTATCTCCAGCAATCTTTTCAGCAAAAAACTTATGCGGGGCAATTGTAACAAGGACCGTCGGCTTTGCCTGTAATGGTGTACCGGAAAAGATTAAAGAGAAAAAGGCAAGAATGGAAATAAATGCGATTTGCATGCGCCGCTCAATGTTAATTTATTTAGCTAAAATTCTTTGAACACAAAAGATAATAAGATTAATTCTATTTTTTGACAAGGTCATTTTGTGTGCACTCATTTCATTTTAACCAAGTTAAGAGGAAGAGGATCAGAGTCTTTATTTAAAGTCGTTGATGGATTAATATGATTTTTTCCCGCAGTTTTTCTTTTGTGGTGAAACCAAATTTCATAACAAAATTATTAAAAAATAAGGTCGATGATCATGGTCACTAAAACTTTAGAGATCCACAGCGAAAATATTCTTCCCATTATCAAAAGATGGCTCTATTCAGATAAAGATATCTTTATTCGCGAACTTGTTTCGAATGCATGCGACGCAATTCATAAAGTCAAAATTTTGCAGGATAAAGGGGAATTGTCAGCCAGTTCCGATGATCCTTTTAGGATTGAAATTCACATTGATAAAGAAAACAAAACACTGACTTTTAGCGATAATGGAATTGGAATGGATGCTGAGGAAGTGCAAAAATACATTGCACAAATCGCCTTTTCCAGTGCTGAAGAATTCATGGAAAAATACAAGTCTCATAATGAAACCGATCAATTTATTGGGCATTTCGGCTTAGGATTCTATTCTGCGTACATGGTCGCTAGCAAAGTCGAAATCAATACCCTTTCATACAAAGAAGGTGCTGAGCCTGTGCGTTGGATTTGCGATGGTTCTGCTCAATATGAGCTGGAAGTGGGGACACGAACGAAGCGTGGAACTGAAGTGATTTTGTATGTGGATAAAGACAGTGAAGAATTTTTAGATCCTGCACGCATACGTCAAATCCTGAATCATTATTGCTCATTCCTTCCTTATCCTGTCTATTTGGAAGATTCCCATATTAACCATGAAGAGCCCCTTTGGATTAAATCTCCTTCAGAATGCACTTCAGAAGATTATCTCCGTTTTTATCGTCATCTTTACCCCATGGATCCAGATCCGCTATTCTGGGTGCATTTAAATGTGGATTATCCTTTCCATTTAAAAGGAATTCTCTATTTCCCTAAGCTTAATCGCGATTTTGATATCAGCAAAAACACCGTGAAGCTATTTTGCAACCGCGTTTTTGTATCAGATAATTGTAAAGATGTGATCCCAAATTACCTCATGGCTTTAAGAGGCGTCATTGATAGTCCGGATATTCCATTGAACGTATCACGAAGCTATTTGCAAATGGACCGAACAGTTAGACAGTTGGGCAATCACATTTCCAAAAAAGTGGCAGATAGCTTAGCCACCTTGTATCGTACTGAAAGAGAACGCTTTTTAGAGTGCTGGTCCGATGTAGGTCAAGTTGTCAAGCTTGGAATATTGGAAGACGAAAAATTTTATGATAAAGCCAAAAGCTTCCTTGTATGGAAGAATGTCAATGGGGAGTGGATCACTGTTGAGGAATATCTTGAACGTAATGAAAGCAAGATTAAAGACAAGGTGTTCTATACGATAGATGGTGAACATCTTTCCCACTTTGCAGAAGTTTATCACAAACAAGGGATTGAAATTTTAGTTGCCAATAGTCCTTTTGATCCTTATCTCATTCAATTTTTAGAAAGAAAGCTGACTCCCGTTGTCTTCAAGCGAGTCGATTCGGATATCGACGAAAGTATCCTTGATAAAGAAAAAGAGAAGACACTTTTAGATGCGGAAGGCAGAACAGAAGCTGGAAAAATCGCGGACTTCGTACGTTCCAAGCTGGAGAATGAAAATGTGGAAGTTGAAGCGAAAAGTTTAGCAGCGGAATCAGTACCTGGTGTGGTTGTAATCGATGAACAACAACGGCGAATGCGCGATTATATGCGCAGCTTGGATCCAAAAGATGCCTCTCGTGTAAAAGGTCTTATGGATAAGCGCAAGCTTGTGATCAACACAAACAGTCCGTTTGTCTCACTTGTGCAAAAATTGGATCAAATCCAACCTGAATTGACAGGGGATTTAGTCAAGCAGATCTATGAAATGGCGTTGCTATCGCAAAAAGAAATGGATCCCGCTGAACTGAAAGAATTTTTGGAAAGAAATGCTCGGCTTCTTGAAAAGCTGACAGAAAAATTAATCGATGCCAAACAACAGTAAATCAATAAGGCCTCCATTTTTGGAGGCCTTAAATTAATCTTATGCACATGCGTTCTTCTATTCTCTCTTTTTTTATTTTCTTTTTATCCGTTTTCATTCATTTGGAAGGTGTCAATCCCATTTGTGTTTATTTGACATGGAGTGGAGATCCTCTGACCACTATGACAATTCAATGGATCACTAACTTAGAAGAAATAAAAGATGAACTTCACTTTTGCCAAAAGGATGATCAAACGAAGTGGCAATCCAAGGCAGGTTCGCATGCTAAAATGCCGCTGCACTTCCCTTATTTGATTCATCGCACTGAGCTAACGCAATTGAGTCCTGATACCATTTATTGTTTTAAGTTTAGTGAGGAAGGAAAGACTTACCAGTTTAAAACAATGCCTGCAGATCTGGAAAAGCCGATTCACTTTGTGGCAGGGGGAGATGTTTATCACGATGGCATTGAGTATGTGATTGAGACCAATCGACAAGCAGCAGCTCTTAATCCTTGTTTTGCACTGATTGGTGGTGATATCGCTTATTCGAATACGACACGTAATATGCGTTGGATTGAATGGTTATCAGCATGGGAAAAAACCATGGTGACACAAGATGGGTGTTTGATCCCCATTGTGCCAGGCATCGGAAATCATGATGTTGACGGTGGATTCAATCAAAATCCTGTCGACGCTCCTTTTTACTACGCCTTATTCGGCCTTCCTGGGTATCACGCTATCGATTTTGGAAAATATTTAAGTTTAGTCATCATGGATTCAGGCCATACACATCCCATTGAGGGGGTTCAAACGCATTGGTTGGCTAAAACGTTGCATGAAAGAGAGGCGATTCCTCATAAATTTGCTCTCTATCATGTCCCCGCTTATCCATGTGTTCGTCATTACAAATATAAGTATAGTGTGCTCGTGCGGACGAACTGGGGCACGTTATTTGAACAGTTTGGACTAAACGCTGCTTTTGAAAACCATGACCATGCCTATAAACGGACTTTCCCTTTGAAGAATCGGCAAGTTGTTCCCACCGGAGTTTTATATCTAGGAGATGGAGCCTGGGGTGTCAAAAAGCCGAGAGCACCAAAAAAGCCTAAAAAAGCCTGGTATTTGGCTTTCACTGCGCAAAAGAGACATTTTATCCATGTGATCTTATCAAAGGATAAAAGGGAATATCAAGCAATTGACCATCGAGGCATTGTTTTTGATTCCGTTTCTCAACCTGTTTTACAAGAACAGAAAATTTAATCACGTCTCTCTATGAGGAGATTTAAATTTATCTCCACTTATTTTGTCGTTAATCTCGGTTGAATAAAAATATAGTTTATTTCATTAAGTGCTGACCCAGTGATTAAATTTCCTTCTTTTTCCTCCAAAAGTTGCAATTCTAACATTAGAGACATGCACGCGATGCTTTGCATTGGTGATGGGCAAATCTTTTATTTGGTCATAAAAATGCATCGCGGAATACGATTTTTAGATCATATAGTTGGCTAAAAAACTTCACAACTTTTTGTGCATCAAGATCTAGGTGAAATCTTTTTCCGAACCTTCTTCGAAAGGTAAATTTTGATAAATTTGGAGGACCTGCTCTTCTGAATTTTGCGACAGCAGAGTGGCTTGTTCTTTAGAAATTATCAATTGGAATAATGGGGATCGTTTTTTACGATCACTTAAGTCTTTAATTATCTATTGAGAGTGCTTACTTTGGCATAAAATACTCTCATTAATGTATTAATTAGTCTAATTACATTATGTTTTTTATATGACGTTGCAATGTGAAATATCTGCAATAAATGTTAGTAAGTGCGTTGTTTTCTATTCAAGGGTCCATTAAATCGTCTCTATTTGTATGTATTGAAGTGTTTTCATACAAAAAAGATGCTGCTTTTTATTCCAACAGCACTTAGTTGGTTCTGAGCATTTTATAATAATATGGAAGAAATTTCCTCATTATATTGTTTATTTTTAAAGTGATTATTACTTTCTGAAAAGTTTTTTTTCTATTCATTGTCTGCTGAGAATAAGGACTATAAGAGGAGAGGGATTTATTTTGCTAAAAACAGATCAAAATTTATTTTATTTTTGTTAAGGTGAGGCTAATCCCTTCTAAGGATTTTAAGGGTTTTTCATGGATTTCCAAAATGCGTTAAGCCATGTTTTTTAAAAATATAAATAAAAAGTGATCAAACGATTGGGGGACTTGTGAAAACAATCTACTTCTGTTTTTTCTGGATGATCATTTTGGGCGGATTGTTCTGTTCAGGACATGCGGATGAAGCAACAGGAACTTTAGTGGTGACCTATCAGACAGGAGTCAAGGGAGAACGTTTAGACCGTGTGCGCTTCTGGCTAAGACAAAATGACAAAAACCAGCAACTTCATCCTGCCAATCATGCTTGTGTAGAGGATTTGGGTAAACTTTCCAGGACTGTTGTCGTGGAGAATTTAGTTCCGGGAGATTATACCCTGGATTTTGTCATTCCTAATAAAGACTCTTTTTTTTCTCAACCAGAGAAAAAACACATCAAAATTCTGCCTAATCAGGTTACAAAGGTAAACCAAAACCTACAACCTCGTTATGCGTCCATTATCATTCATACAGTTGCGGGGGAGCAAGCACAATTTCCTAGACCCCCCAAAATTAGCTTACACGCATCCTGTGGAAAAACGGTCAGTTATTCCTCTGAAGGTCTTTTAAATGCAGATGCTTTAAATCCGGGTTGCTATACTATCGTATTTGAAGAATTGGATGGATATGCATGCCCAAAGCCTTTAGAAGTCGTTTTGAAGCCTGAAGAAAAATTAGGACCTTTGACAGGTCTGTATCTTCCGAATTCATTGGTTCGAGAAGTAAGTTCAGAAAAAGAGGATGTAGGGACGCTTCTTTTGTTCTATAACATTCATGTTTCGAGTGAACATCTTGAGCATTTAAAATTTCGTCTAAAAGCGAGCAATGGACACCTTCTTTCACAGGAAAATTTGGCCAAAGCTGCTCAATATCAATTAAAATCAGGACTTCTAGCTGTTTTGAGAGAACTACCAGCTGGTCGTTATGAAGTGGAATTCTATTTGGATGAGCAAGATATTTCCCCTAAAATTTTATCTAGAAAAAATTTTGAGATAAAAAAAGGAGAAATGAACTCTGTTCAAATGGCCTTCCCATCAGAAGAAGTTGTTGCTTTTAAAGAAGCTCTTTTGATGCATAGAGAAATGGAGAGAAGAGATAAGGAGCTCGCTTTTTCTAACAATCCAAAAGCCATGCAGCCCGCATTTTTAACCGTAAAGTGTAATTTATCTGATACATCTTGGGCTCTTTACCGACGCTCTATGCTTATCTATACAGGGACGGGATCGGTGGATCGTTTAAAAGTGCCACCTGGAGGACCCTATGTAATTAAACCTGAAAAGAAAGATGACTTCGACATCCATATGACGCCGAAAGGACCTTTTTTCCTTGAAGCTTCTAAGTTTTTGCAGGTAGACATTTTTTATGAAAAACAGGCGCTAATTGAAAACGTCGCTGAAAATTTACCCACCATTACAACCCCGGCCTTCCTTTCACTTGATACGGAAGATTACTCAAAAAAGGACCATCTTCCTCCCTTGCTTTTGGCAAAAGTGACAGGGGGAAAAGTGATTGTTGGGGATCCTTCTAAAAGCATAAAGGAAAATGAACAATCTTCTCGTATCTTAACTCTTAATCCTTTTGAAATCGGGATTTATGAAGTCTCGAATACTGAATATGTCAAATGGCTAAATTATGCCTTAGAAAATCGTCAAATTATTTATTCCGCTCAAGCTGAACATGTTGGAATTGTGCGAGATTTAAATGGGCATGTTTTATGCAAGACAAGAGAAGCAGATCCCCATAGTCAAATTTTTACACTTGAGCCTAGTGCGGGGAAAACGGTTTTCATGTTTATCGCGGATAAAGGAAGTCATCCAGTCATCAATGTTTCTTGGTATGGTGCCAATGCATTTTGTAAAGACTATGACTTGAGATTACCGACCGAAGCCGAATGGGAAAAAGCTGCAGGAATGCACATCCAAGAAGAAAAAGAACCCTTGCAAAAGTTTCTTTTTGGATTTAGTCAAAATGAGATTGATCCCTCATGGGCCAATTATAAAAGTAATGACGTACCCCTTAAAAAAGAGAGGTCTTGACGACCGAAGTAGGATTTTTTAATGGGCGCAACAAGGTCAATGTAGGAGGTAGAGAGATCATCACGCATGATGCCAAAAGTCCTATTGGTGCTTACGATATGAGTGGGAATGTGTGGGAATGGGTGTCAGAAAGCTATACATCAGGATCAACGGGGGCAGAGAAAATTGTAAAGGGAGGGTGTTATGATAGTTTGGCTGATGGGGTAAGAGTGGCAGAAAGGTTAGCCTTAGATCCTGAGCATACAGATTCATATACAGGCTTTAGAGTCGCAAAAACAACACTTCCGCTAGAGCTTCTCAAGTCAAAAAAAGAGACAGCCAAAGATGTCAACACAAACGTATTTCCCAATCCATCGAAATAGGGGGCCCTCATGCAATTGGAAGAGATATTGCGAGAGTATGGCAGACGAAAAGGAATCGGTAAATTAGAACTTGATGACGAAGGCATTTGCCGCTTGATGATTAACAAAACAAGTACGATTAGTTTTGAAAAATCTCTTTTTGACAATGGCTTTTTTATTTACACATCCGTCGGTATTCTACCTGTAGATAAGGAAAAAGAGTTGTCTCTCGCAGCTTTAATTGGAAATTTATTTGGGAAAGAAACAGGTCAAGCTCATTTAGGCTATGAACCTAATAGTCGCTCTTTAGTTCTTTTTACTTTTATTTCTTATGAAGGTTTGACCTATTCCAAGTTTAATTCGGATTTTGAAGAATTTATTTACTATATGTTATACTGGATTAGTAAGTTTGAAGAATTAAAAAGTGAAAGTGGAGAGTCGACAAAAAAAGGACTTTATCATCCCATAGACGAAAAGAACAAAAATATTTTTTATGCTTAATTGTTGGAGAATGTCATGAAAGAAAACCATATTTTAGAACAGATTCAGATTGATTTATCTTCAGAAAGATATGACTGTTCTTTAGTTATGGCCTCTGAAGAAATTCCCTTTGATCAGCTTTTAGTTTTTTTAGGGAATGATGCGAAGGAAAGGGAAAAAATTCTTCAAATTACAACTTTCAAACAAACGATGGCGCAGGAATCCAAAAAGAAGGAAGAATCCTATCATTTAGTGAAGTTTGTGGTTAATTTACCCTTTTCTGTGGAACCTTCTGCAGCTTCTCAGACAGCCAGTACATTGCTTTTTATCAATCGATTTCTCGAGCTTCCTGGATTTGAATTAGGAGAGCTTGAAGACCAGGTTTTCTATCGTTATGTGTTATTTACGAAGGGAAATAAAGTCGATCCATTGCTTTTGTTTAGTCTTATTGGAAATGTGATGATGATTATTGATCTCTTCAATGGAGTGATTGAAAGTGTCGCAAGTGGAGAGAAAACGTTTAATGATCTATTGGAAGAAATGTTATCCCTAACAAAGTGATAAAATATGGTCAAACAACCCGGTTTTCCAATTGGTCCTGAGCCCTCATTTTCTGAAATTGGTCAAGCTCCCATTAACGCGGATGGAATCGTTGTTGAACGCGCTCCTTCTTCGTCATCACCCACAATTTCGATGCATAAAAGAGGACGTGTTTCTCTTGAATCTACGGAATCCCTTTCTATCGAATCTATATCTGAAGAAAGTGATAGCGTTGATGAACTAGTAGAAAGCGTCGATAGAATTAAATTGCTGAATCACATTGGTTCAGTTTTAAGCAATGTCCCCCCTCCCACCTTTTCTGAATGGATCAAGACTAATCGCGAAGCCATCATTCAAGACATCCTATTTAATCAAGGGCATTCTTTTGCTGGTTCCAGAGATGCAACAGTTGATCATTTAACGAATGAACACCGCATTCTTAAAGAATTATCGCTGGCTGGATTGCTTGTCAATGAAGAAAAAAAATTAAGCTCGGAAGAGATTTTTTCACGTTTAATTCACGTTCTTCCAGAAACTTCTGAGAAAAATTTCCTTTTTTATAAGCATATTTTAAATGATGAGATTTCATCACACGTACGCGAATTGCAAAAAGAATACGAAGCAACGGGAGAACCCCATCTCAAAGATCAAATTGATACCCTCAATCATTGGTTAAAAAAGCAGCATTTAGACTTAAAGTCATCCCGTATGACAAAAGTTGAAAAAAATATTGAAATCACTGGAGCGGCCCTCAAAATCCCTTTACTATTCGCTGTGAAAGCTCTAGATTTCTTGCGTTATGCTGATGCAGCTTTTAGTTTTGTGACTTTAGGCACCACAAATGTTTTTAAATTAGGGTTTTCGATTTTTGATTTTGTTAAGGCTGTACGTCACAAGAAAATTCATAAAAAATGGTCTGAAGAATTTCACCCAGCACCCAGGGTCGTCGATAAAACAACGGCAGCCAATTTAACAAAAGCCGGGGAGGATATAGATACATTATTGCAAAGGCGGAGGAAAGAAGAAGATCGAAAATTGGAAATCAGACGACCTGAAATTGAAGCTCTTATAAAAAAAATCGATGCGGTGAGTACTCTTGAAGAGGCTCAAGTGTTGTTGAATGAAAAAGGTATTCGATTAGAGGATGTCCAGGGTGTTCTCACCCTCAATGCTCTTCAAGGGGAATTGCAAAAGCCTGGAGTAAAAGAACAGCTTTTACGTATCCATGCAAAGCATCAGGATGCTATGCAAGTGAGCACAAGAAATGCCATCCTCACTTCTGAAGCTATGAAGAGCCTTAGCTTAAAAAAGAAATTCGGTTTCAATGTGAAATTGAATTTTGCCAATTTATTTCTTACAGTCGTTACCGTGACCACCATCATTGTTCTAAATATTTTGATTATCGCAGCTGTTATCACAATGCCCCAGTTTGCATTGGCCGTTCTTGGCGTCGGTTTTTTTGTAGCAGCCGTCATTTTAGGAGGCGTGGGTCTTTTTTATTTTTACCGGAAAAGTCCGCATCGTTTTAAGGAGATGATCAAAGGGGTTAATCTGCGTTTAGGGATGTATGCCATTCCTTCAGCTTATCGAAACTTTTTCTTAAAAAGAAAGCAACAAAAACAGGTTAATGAACTGGCTTCTTCCTTTAGATTACGAGTCCAAATTCAACAGATAGAAAGCATTCTGAAGCAATTACCCCTTAATCCACAAAAGCTCCCAAAAGAGTTGCATGTCGTCGCTATTTCTTCTACTCCGTCTGCAATAACAGCCGAAGAGGCTATCCGATATAAAAAACAGCTAGAAAAACTCGAAAAGTTGTATCAAAAAAAACTACATTCATACGAATTGAGAAGAGAAAAAAGAGCTGAAAAAATTAATCGGTTAGAACGAAAGGTTGAATTTTGGAATTCAAAAAAAGAACCTCTCCTAGAAAAACTAAAACGTGCTGGAGTCGCTGACTATTTACACGGTATTAATCTTTCCTTGGATAGAAATGGAGCGCCCATCGAGCTTTCAAAAACGATTGTTGAAGGAATGTTTACAAATCCAGAATTATTGGATCGAGAAACAGTTGATATTTTAGATCGTCATTTTGGCATTGATGTGAAAAAACTTCAAGCCGATGGCGATCCAGAAATTAAAAAGACCGTACAAAAGCAGTTAGATGATTTTTTTGCGATTAACGAAAAAAAATTCATCAAGTTTATTCGCAAAAAAATGCAAGAAATTAAAGATGAAGATCAAACAACACCCGTTCATCCGTGAGGTTTTTTTATGGAACCTGTTGATTCTGGAAGAATGCCTAAAATTCCACATGCTCCATTAGAGAGTGAAGGAATTCGTGTTGAAAAAGTACCCTCAACAACATCCGACATCAGAGTGAAATCTGTAAAAGAATCGGCCAAATATCAAAAGTTGTCGGGGGATTTTTCAGAAGATATTGAAGATACAACTTTGAGAGAAAGCCTGACAGAGCTTTCAGAGTTTGGAAGCGAATTAAGTGGCTCTTTGGAGACTGCTGAATTGATCAGCGAAGCCGAGACTCCTTCCGTCCAAGAATGGGCGGAACGCAATGCTCCTTATTGGGTAGATCTTATTTTAGCCAAGGATGAAGCTGCAGAGAAATTTAATCAATTTTTTACGAGTACTTTAAACCCTTTCAGTACGCCTACAGAATATATGAGTGTTTTTGTTGGGGTGCCTCTCGGACATGTCGCAAAGATTCGTGATTACAATGGAATTGGAAAGGAATTATCAACAGATATCGGCTATCTTCGTTTAGCTTACTCCCTTCCGGCTCATATAGGAGCGGCTGGTATACTGATCTATCGGATTGCCATTTATCGGGAAATTGCTAAGCAAGTCGCGAAAATGAAGGTTGAATATAAAGCCAATCCAGATCCAGCTTTAAAGGCCAAAATCCGTGAAGTCAAAAAGTGGTTAACGTTACGCAAGTCTGTTTTAAAAGCACAATCGATTGGGACATCTTTAAAACTTGTAGGGTTTGTTCCTCAATTCACAAAAGTGGGTTTACGCATAGCGACAGAGACAGGGCATGGATTGGGACCGATCATGTCTGGCTGGGTTGGTCTTGGAATGGGAGGCATTGGGGGGACGTTGCTTATTCTTGGAAAAACGATGCAGCTTTCAAAAAATATCAAAGATGAAAAAATGCATCGCAAATGGATAGACATACATCGTGAAACGGAGCGAGTGATAGATCGGGTGAATTCTGAAGATATCAAAAAGTCTGAGGAAATGATTTCAGCGCTGTTAAGCAAGCGGAAAGAAACGGACGAGTTGCGTCGGAAGCAACTGAACAAAATAATAGAAAATTTGAAATCACAGTCTTTTGAGGACTGCCTTAAAGCCCTAAAAAATGTGGGAATGCGAATTCCATTAGAGATTCACACAAAAGAGCAACTCCTTGAAGTATTTAAAAACTATGCAGAGAGAGATAATCTAATTGAAGAAACGATTCGGCATCAGGATACGATTTCACAATTGACTCGCAATGGATTGAAAGCCCAAAGTTTGAAAAAGCAAAAGTTAGAGCACCGTTTCTCAAAGTTTAAGCTTGGTTCATCCACAGTTTCTCTTCTTCTTGCGGTTATTTCCACCGCAATAATGACAACATTGGCTGTTTTAGCCCTCGTGGGCGTTTTCTCTTTTCCTCCATTAGGATTGGCTTTGCTCGGATTGGGATTTTCATTAGCCACAATAGCCGTTATTGTCACAGGAGGTCTTTATTTTTATTCCCAGAAACCTGCTTTAACCAAGGAATGGCTGAAAGGGGTGAATTATCGCTTGGCACTATATGGAATACCTGCCACATACCAAGCTTTTAAGCTACAATTAAAAAAAATTAAGCAGCTAAGGAAAGCCTATGCGGTTCATGACTTGAATGTGAAAATAAATGAGCTAGAGGGAATTTTAAAATTTCCTAATCAGGAAGTTTCGTTCAGCCATTTGCCAAAATCTTTGCAACCCTTAGTCAAAAAGTATCAAAAAGGTGGCCTCCTATCCTTAGATGAAAGGGAGCACTTGAAAGAGCAGTTGAAAAAGGAAAGCGAAAAATATCAAAAAAAATTAGCGCAAAACGAAGAAACTAAACAGAAAATAGATGCACAAATTTTGGCTGCTGAAAAGAAACTGAAATACTGGAAAGGCAAGCAAGCCCCTCTCGAAAAACGGTTAATTCAAGCAGGACTAAGAGATTATTTAAAAGCTTCTCGTCTAGATATAGACACAAAAGGGGAACCGATTCCTTTTTCTCAAATTCTTGTGGAGGGGATCTTGCACGAACCCTCGCAGCTAGATGCAGAAATGGAGGGGATCTTAGTTCACAAAATGGGAATTGATTTCAGTAAGATCAAAAAAATTGAGGATAAAGAAGGGGCTAAAGAAGCCCTGATTCCTCTGATCGATGCCTATTTTGCGCAGGGGCAGGGAAAAATTATTTCCTATATCAAAAAACAATTGAAAGAACAAACGCATGCACGAGCAAGGTAATCATGTTCTCACTCAAAAACAAAATTGCATTTATTACTGGCGCTAGTCGTGGGATTGGGAAAGAGATTGCCCTAAAGCTGGCAGCAGCTGGAGCTAAAGTGGCCATTGCGGCGAAAACCGCGACACCTCATCCCAAATTGCCTGGGACCATTTTCCAGGCGGCTGAGGAAATTATTCAGGCAGGTGGGGAGGCCTTGCCATTAGTCATGGATATTCGAGATGAAGAACAAATCCAAAGTGCTGTCCAGAAGACGATTGACACTTTTGGTGGCATCGACATTTTGATTAATAATGCGAGTGCTATTCAACTAACCCGAACTTTGGACACTCCGTTAAAGCGTTATGATTTGATGCACCAAATTAATGTAAGGGGAACCTTTGCTTGTTCACAAGCTTGTTTACCTTACCTTAAAAAAGCCTCAAATCCCCATATTTTAAACCTCTCGCCGCCATTGAATATGAATCCTAAATGGTTTAAGGACTATTTAGCTTATACTATGTCAAAATATGGGATGAGCTTGTGCGTATTAGGGATGGCCGCGGAATTTGCCGAAGACGGAATTGCGGTCAATGCTTTATGGCCCAAAACAGTCATTGCCACGGCTGCGCTTATGGCGATTTTAAAAGACCCACAAGTGATTGAAAGTACGACTAAGCATTGTCGCTTACCTTCTATCGTTGCAGATGCAGCGTATGAAATTTTGTTGAAAGACAGTCGGGAATGCACCGGCCATTTTTTTATTGATGAGGATATATTGCGCGATAAGGGGGTAACGGACTTTAGTCATTATGCCGTTTCTCCTGGTAATCCCTTAAAAGAAGATTTCTTTTTAGATTAAATATAAATATAAATCGTCAAAGAGTGCGCACAAAATTCGAGGATTTCATCTTGTGCTCTTTACAAATTCTTCATCTCTTTTACGTCCATACATAAAGGTGATAAATATCGCGCTAACAGTAGGAATTACACCTACGACAATAAATATCATATCAGCCCCTAACCGGACCCATTCCAAAGTATGGAAAAAACCGGACATTATAAAATTTAGATGGCGAGCATGCCAGTAACCATTTACTATTGAGTCCCAAAGCTGGAGAACGCCTGATGGGAAAAGATCGAGTATGACCATCAGGCCCATGCCAATGTTAAGGCCCCAAAAACCAATTTTAATGAGGTTTTTGGTCATTTCCCAAATTTTTTCTGTTTGCATGGAGCGCATACAGAACATAGTGACCGCCAATGCTAGCATGCCAAATACTCCGAACATGGCAGCATGGCCATGATTTTGAGTTAAATTAGTTCCGACCTCAAAATACGAGATAATTGGCAGGTTAATTAAAAAACCAAACACTCCTGCGCCTATAAAGTTCCATATTCCCACGGAAATCAGATAATAAATAGTCCATTTTTGTTGCGCTGCTAAGAAACGTCCGCATTCTTCGCAACGCAAGTTTGAAACGCGAATAAAATCCCAGGCGTCGAGAGTCAACAAAGTTAATGGGACCACTTCCATTGCAGAAAAACATGCAGACAAGGCCATGTTGACACTAGTTTGCCCAGTGAAGTACCAATGGTGGCCCGTACCAACTACGCCAGCACCTAGATAAAGAATGATATCTAAATAGATGACTCGTTTCGCAGTAATCAACTTAGTCACACCCATTTGCACGAAAATAGTTGCTGTCAATACAGTGGCAAATACTTCAAAAAATCCTTCCACCCATAAATGAATGATCCAGAATCTCCAGGTGTCTATAACAGTAAAGTTCGTTTGATGATGATAAAATACAGCGGGGACATAGAAGATTGGGATCGCTGCTGCGGCTAGAAAGAAAAGAATACTGAATTCTTTTAACTTTGGATTTGAAAAGGCTGGTCGTAGAGCTCTGAAAAGAAGCCATAGCCAAAAGAAAAAGCCAGCGATCAATAGGTATTGCCAAGCACGTCCTAAATCCAAGTATTCTGATCCTTGATTTCCAATCCAAAACCACATCTCACCTGGTAATAAGCCCTGAGCACTCAAGAACTCTCCTGTCAGGCTTCCAAGCACCACCAGTACAAGCGCCCAAAGCAATAATTGGATACCAAATTTCTGATTTCTAGGTTCTGCACCACTTAGCATTGGAGCAATAAAAAGACCTCCTCCTACCCAAGCTGTCGCAATCCAAAATATCGCAAGCTGAAGATGCCAGGTCCTACCTAAATTATAAGCTACCCAATCTACAATAGACAGGCCATAAAAACTCGATTCTACGCGATAATGCGCAATTAAACCTCCAAACAAAGTTTGAAGCAAAAATAGCACTGCAACGACAACAAAATAAGGCATTGTAGCTAATTGTCCAGCACTTAAAGGTGAAGTCTCCAAATGGGTCTCATGAACATGGCGAGGCTTTCGCTTAGGGTCCCATCCAAGGAAGTCGAATTTTCCAAAAAGAAATAGCATCAGCCCGATAGCTCCTAGCATAAATATCAAGCTCATTGCGCTCCAAAAATAAGCATCGGAACAAGGAAAATTACCTATCAAGGGATCATAGGGAAAATTATTGGTATATGAACAATTTTCATTGGGACGATTGGTCACTGCAACCCAACTGGCCCATGAAAAAAATGTTGTCAAGTTTCTAAGGTCATCAGAATTTTGAATGAAGTTCTTTGGTAAACCTGGAGCCATGCCTTGAGTGAAGTAGCCCTTCCAATAGATTAGAGCTTTATCGAAAGCCTCAATTTCTTCTGGAGTATAAACTAAAACATTTTTGTTAAAGTCAAAACGATTTTGTTTCAGAATAAATGATACATTTTCTTTGATGCCAAATTGTTGTTCTTGAGAAAGTTCTGCAAAGGATTTGCCCATTTTTTGTTGGGCTATATAATCCATGATTATTAAGGCTTCCTGGTGAAGATATTCCGCGGTATAATCAGGCCCTAAATAAGCGCCATGTCCCCAAAGAGTTCCATGCTCCATCAAGTTATATCTCAGAAAAGCTGACTGGCCTTGCTGGATATTCTCTTTGGTAAATATGACATTGTTCTTATTGTCGATCACTTTGTCTGGAATGGGAGGCGCATTTTCGTAAGCCAGGCTGGTTACAAATCCCAAGATAGCAAATCCAATGATCATCACAATGATGACCGTGTACCGCCACCATATGGACAAATTATCACTTTCATTAAATTGCGATTGCACTAAACCTCTCAGCATACTTTAAAAATTAAGTGTCAAAATGAAGTATCCTTAATCACAAGACTCGACAATTATGGAGCGCTCATTGCTGCGACAATACTATTTTTTAGGAAAGAAAGCAATGGTTCACTGGATTTCCACATGGCAAGTATATCTATTCTAGATCCACAGCCTGTAGTTTCGTATGCGGCGCTAATCGTGAATTATGATAAGTT
Organism: Parachlamydia acanthamoebae; assembly: GCF_000875975.1. Lineage (NCBI taxonomy): Bacteria > Pseudomonadati > Chlamydiota > Chlamydiia > Parachlamydiales > Parachlamydiaceae > Parachlamydia > Parachlamydia acanthamoebae. Next base: position 19,552 of record NZ_BAWW01000059.1, read on the forward strand.
CTTTGTTTTCATTCTCTAATGCACCTACCAGCACCAGAACGCAAGGTTTGACCTTCTTCTAAACGAATGCTAAAATAAATCCTCTATGCCCATATATAAACATGCTTTTTTGCGAAAAATTACTTTTGAGCCTGTTGTCTATGAATCTTTCAATCTAACGATATTTGTGGGTGATACTCCTTTAGCATTTTCTCCCAAAATTGCCTCTAGAGCTTTCGGGAAATCTAGGGGGTGGATATTCCTTTTAAGATACAAGTCGCGAAGATTCTGAGCCGTTATCTCATTTGCGCGCTTTTTGTCGTAGTCAAGCAAAAAGGGGCATTTCAAGCCAAAGACGGCAAGTCCTGACATTAGATGATCTGCAATCGAAATATTTGGTGGGACTGTGAATGTTTTCGGATCGCGGATCTTTGAAAATATTTTATGGATACTACGGAGCATTCCCGGCATGCTCAGCATCTTTCTAAAAGTAGCCATCGTAAACCTTAGAGTTAAAAAACTGTCTGAAGTTTACGAAATCAATTTTTAAGTCCCTAGAGAAAATTGCTCAGCGGGAATTGCTGCTTATGGGTTTATCCTGTCAAAAAATTAATTCTTCTAAACTTGACATGTTATTTTTTTCTGGCGGGAATTACTGACCTATCCAGATATGTAAAAGACTCAAATTAGTCAGAATTTCAATTTAAATTTAGCATGAAAAGGGAATGGTCAAAGTTGTCTTTTTATGCTTATTCTATTTTTTCCCATAAAACATACGCTTCACCATCATATGCACTAATGAACATCATCTTAGTTTTTTTACAGATGGCTTGGATATCTTCTAACGAGAGAATATTGCTGTCATTTTTGAAACAATCAGCTTCTGTTAAAACGCCTACAGAATGCCAAAAAGAAAATGATTTCCCCACACACTTTAAAATAAACTCGTGATTTTTATTAAGTTCCCTGATTACATACATAACTTCGTTTTCATACAGATATACACTTTTTTTTTCGTAGAAAGCTTTTAAATTAGACTCATCAGGGCTTCTTGTAACCTCATCAAAAATACAGGAAAGTTTATTACTGAGACTGAGTTTGTGAAAAATAAAATCACTTAACTCTTCCTTTATTGTGGGCACTCTTTGATGACGCGATTTTTTTCCATTAGTTTCGGAAACAATTATAGGATTTTGAGGAAGAATAATGCCGTTTTCAAATTCATAAAGTCTTTCAAGATTGGAATCTACCGTTAATAAGGTAAAAAAAACACCAGACTTAAAATCAACTAAATTAAGTAGCTCAGAAGATAACGCGTTCACCTCATTTAAATTATCTTTAACGAATTCCATTGTGCGTTCAAAATCTAATTCGTGTCTATGCAATGTTTTCATTTTTTTGGCTACCATGTTCCATCAAGGAATAATCTTTCTTCGTATTCAGTTTTATCATCTCTATAATCCCAATGAGGAGCTTTTGGTGGAGGATGGTTAAAATTTGGATACTTAGCTGATCTTTACAAAACTCTTTCGCTTTCTTAATCTGACCCGATCCAGATATGTAACAGACTCAAATTAGTCAGAATTTCTATTTAAATTGGTATAAAAAAGGAGCCGCCAAAGTCATTTTTATTCTTGCTCCATTTTTTCCCATAAAACATAGCCTTCACCATCATATGCACTAATGAGCATCATCTTTGTTTTTTTACAGATGGCTTGGATATCTTCCAACGAGAGAATATTGCTGTCATTTTTGAAACAATCAGCCTCTGTTAAAACACCAACAGAGTGCCAAAAAGAAAATGAACTCCACATGCAATCTGATATAAACTTGTGGGTTTTATTATGTTCTCTGATTACATACAGAACTTCTTTTTCATGCAAATAGATACTTTTTTTTTCGTAAAATTTGTTTAAATAAGAATCATCATAATCCATTGTAACCTCATCAAACACACAAGAAAGTTTTTCATTGGAAATAAGCTTATGAAAAACAAAATCACTTAACTCTTCCTTTATTGTAGATACTTCTTGATGTCGCGATTTTTTCCCATCAATTTCGGTGACAATTATGGGATTTTGAGGGAGGATAACGCCGCTTTTAAATTCATAAAGTCTTTCTAAGTCGGAACCTAATGTTAATAAAGTAAAAAAAACACCCGACTTAAAATTGACTAAATTAAGAAGCTCGGAAGATAGCGCGTTCACTTCATTTAAATTATCTTTAACAAATTCCATTGTGCGTTCGAAATCTAATTCATGTCTATATAATGTTTTCATTTTTTAGGCTCGAGATATGATCAAAAGTTGTGTTGAGGTGAAAAAAAGAGAGTGCATCCTTAAAATGTTTTTTACCACAAAAACTAAATGGGAGTGCGCTCATGGAAGATTTTCGCTTTTCTTCAGAAAAAATGCCATCAACAAATGAACAAAATAATCCTCCCGAAGAAATTCTTCGTAAAGGGGCTCAAAAATTGTTACAGCAAGCTATTGAATTTGAAGTACAAGAATATCTGGAACTTTACAAACAATCGAAAGAATTTACCCATCAATCTCCTGCAGTAAGAAATGGTTACTTACCAGAAAAAAACATTCAAACCGTCTTGGCCCAATTGCAATTCGCCAGCCTAGAATAAGACATAGAGACGATGGTAAGTTCACAAGTGCGATTTTGCCACCTTATTTGAGAAGGACACAAAGTATAGATGCGGTTATCCCTGCTTTGTGTCTTAAAGGAATATCTACCCTAGATTTCCCGAAAGCTCTGGAGGCAATTTTGGGAGAAAATTCTAAAGGACTATCACCCACAAATATCGTTAGATTGAAAGATTCATGGACAACAGAATATCAAAATTGGCTCAAAAGTGATTTATCCGCAAAAAAGTATGTTTATATATGGGCGGATGGGATTTATTTTAATATTCGTTTAGAAGAAGATCGACCCTGTGTTCTGGTTCTGATAGGTGCTTTAGAGGATGGAAATAAAGAACTTATCATGATCCATGATGGGCACCGAGAAAGCAAGCTGTCTTGGAAAGAAGTTTTGCAAAATTTAAAACATCGAGGTCTCAAAGAAGGACCAAAGCTTGCGATTGGAGATGGAGCGCTTGGCTTTTGGGCGGCTTTAAATGAAGAGTTTCCAGCAACAAAGCAGCAAAGGTGTTGGGTGCATAAAACGGCTAATATTTTAGATAAAATGCCAAAAAGTGTTCAAA
>NZ_BAWW01000060.1 GCF_000875975.1 Parachlamydia acanthamoebae
CATCTTTTGGAAGACAGTAGTAAACGTATTGCCTTTTTTCTTTGAGAAGTCTTTTCTCTTCTTCTGAATATTTATGACTAAATAAGCGAGCTAAAATGTGATGAACCCGATAAATTAAGTGTCTTTGCAAAAAAGAAGCTTTTTCTTCCTTGTAACCACAGCAATAATATCCTTCTTGTACTTTGAGGTTTCTTGCCTGC
>NZ_BAWW01000061.1 GCF_000875975.1 Parachlamydia acanthamoebae
TATTTTCAATTTTAATATAACCCCTCTGTTTTATTCATTTTTATTTTGAAGAGGGTGACATGAGATCTTTTCTAAATCTACTAGCCAGCCTAATTGTGCTCCTTAACCCCTTGATGGCAGAAGAAGATCTCACGCCTGAACCCTCGAACGAAGTGGTTAAAATTCCCCGCTCAACGACGGATGACAGTGATGGCCGCATTTCTTTTGCCAACCTTTTAGGCCTGCCGAG
>NZ_BAWW01000062.1 GCF_000875975.1 Parachlamydia acanthamoebae
AGAGCGATGGCTTGCGCAAGCTCTTGTTTAGATTCTTCTTGAGCAGCCAAAACCTCTTGATAAGAAGTTTTGAGCAGATCCATTTCTTGCTCAAGATGAGTGATGTGGGCTTCTTTAGTTTGGAGGTCGGAAGCCAAATATTCAAATTCTTCCTGAAGTAAAAAAGCTTCTTGCTCTTTCTCTTTATGCAGAGCGATGGCTTGCGCAA
>NZ_BAWW01000063.1 GCF_000875975.1 Parachlamydia acanthamoebae
ATCTGGTGATATTTTGCACTTAGCAATGGGTCGATGTCCTTCAAATTTGGCAATGGCTCCCATCCCTTCATTCAAACCAAGTTCATACCATTTTCTCCCATGAGATGCACATTTAGAGCCTTGTAATGATTGAAATTCCATCCAAAGGAGAGTGTGCCATGTTTTCCAAATGAGCTGGAATAGGTGCGTTCCAAGGTTAGAGGGGTCGAGGAGGGGATCACAAAATCCATATCGTGTTGCACAAAATCGCCTGTGACCACATTCACCATCCCCGCAACGATTCCACTCGGCAGGCCTAAAAGGTTGGCAAAAGAAATGCGGCCATCACTGTCATCCGTCGTTGAGCGGGGAATTTTAACCACTTCGTTTGAGGGTTCAGGAGTGAGATCTTCTTCTGCCATTAAGGGGTTAAGGAGCACAATTAGGCTGGCTAGTAGATTTAGAAAAGATCTCATGTCACCCTCTTCAAAATAAAAATGAATAAAACAGAGGGTTTATATTAAAATTGAAAATTGAGTCAATGTTTTTTTATAATTTTTCCTAAATTTACTTATTCGATGATGAAGTTTGTCTTTGTAAGCCAATTAAACTAGCAGCTATTTTTTTATAGATGCACACGTATAAAAATTTTTTAAGAATGATGTCTAAACAATGCGTAAATGGGAAATGAACCCTAAATGGTTTAAGGACTATTTAGCTTATACTATGTCAAAATATGGGATGAGCTTGTACGTATTAGGGATGGCCGCGGAATTTGTCGAAGACGGAATTGCAGCAATGCTTTATGGCCCAAAACAGTCATTGCCACGGCTGCGCTTATGGCGATTTTAAAAGACCCACAAGCGATTGAAAGTACGACTAAGCATTGTCGCTTACCTTCTATCGTTGCAGATGCAGCGTATGAAATTTTGTTGAAAGACAGTCGGGAATGCACCGGCCATTTTTTTATTGATGAGGATATATTGCGCGATAAGGGGGTAACGGACTTTAGTCATTATGCCGTTTCTCCTGGTAATCCCTTAAAAGAAGATTTCTTTTTAGATTAAAGGTTTACACTAAGATGTAAATTCTACAGTTAAGCTTTCGGCGAAGGGGTTTTTAATGAAGATCTGCGGGGCTGTCTGGTGTTGTGCTTCACTAAAATCTTCCTTATAGTATTGGACACTTAGCTGATCTATTCCAGAAAGAGTTTGCAAAACTTTTTCGTTTGCTGAGCCCGTTAAACGATAAGCACTATCAGGTACTCTTATGTCTTCATTGCCGTATAAGCTTACATGAATGGGCTTATCGAATTCTTTAGCCAAAAGTTGAAGTATTTTGGCAATGTGCGGGAGATCAAAATTCGCAGAACAGTTAGCTCTTGTCACAACAATATGGATTTTAGGCACATGATGGAGACTTAAAAATTGGGTATTGGAGCAAAGTCCTTCTACGGAAGCTTCAACATCGTTGCGTAGATCTGTGAAATGATTATCTTCATTAAGAATGAGTTGTATGAATTTGCCGGCGCCAAATAAATAAAATTGTCCGTTTTCTAACAAAGACTGCTTAGCATTAAAAATCGCTTGCCATCCAGAACCGTTGCTAATATTGATGTCGGTAAAGTCGATACTATGGATAATATCGTACATTTTTTCGGGTTCAATCCTAGAAATGCAACATGTGTTGATTGTTACTCCAGGAAGCTTATTGAGCATTTCTTCGAGCTTTTTGGCTCTTTCTTGATTAGGTGGGAGGAGATCAACAAAATCAATCGTAATATTTTTGAACCCCTTTAGAATCAACTTACCGAGGATAATTAAATCCTGCAGCAATCCTCCTGCTCCAAAGCTAGCTAGGCGAAGGGTGCCACTCTTATTTTCTATCCTTTTGTCGATACCGTCTACAATGATTTTCTCGATTTCTTGTCGGTGATTGCGGGAAAAACAGTGGCATTCAGAAAATGGGGTTCCGATCAAATAGTTTTCTCCTCCCTCGATTCCCGTAAAATCCTGAGGATTAAGAAGAAATTCATTAAATCGTTTTTGCCATTTTTCAGGTGTTTCATTTTCAAAGGATCGTTGCAAACGTTTGGAGGCAGAAGAAGCTTTTGCCAATAATCTGGGATCTTGTTGTGGGGGAATACGCTGTGAATCAGAGAGATTTTGAGGTTTAGGATTTACAATCAGTTTCTCAAAGGTGGAGGCAATTTGGCTTATAATTGGGAGAAATTCAGCTCCAGCTATGAGCGTATGCACAATTCTATTTCTCCAATTTCCTTGAGTCGCTTTTTTACAATGTCCGGTAAAATTACCCCAAAGTAAAGCATTTTGCCAGGTGTAGCGGCTCTCATCAAGAGCATAATTAAAATCGGACATGCTATCTCCTTTTATGAAGGAAGAAAAGCTAATTATACGCTTATTTTATATTAAAATCAATTTAATTAATTAGGCAAATTTCATTAGTGGGGAGGTTAATTTAAAAAATGAAATAGTGGCAATTATTTTTTTATCATTAGACTATTAGATCTTTTCAAATATTTTGAGCCTTCCGAGATTAAGGCTTTTTTACTTTTTAAGGCGTGCACAATGGCAGGGTTGATTACAAACGTGTTATAACGCATATAATCTTTAAAGATCCACTCATGTCCATCTGGAAGCCTATCTTTATATTGAGCAGTCCAATCAGTGGCCCAAATGTCGAAATGGTTTTTAAGTAGATGTTTTTCAATATCCCCGCATAGCATTTGAGCGGCGTAAGCCAATGGGGGTTCATCGGTAAGTAAAAAACCTTGTTCCGCAGCATATGTCCAAAAATCTTGTGCTAGCTCACATACCAGTTGAATGGCTTCTCTTTTAATAATAAAAAATCCACCGTTAATATTATAAACCTTCTCACTTGTGATTCCACAATCGTGCATCATGCTCACATATTTTTCTAATGGACATTCCCACCAGGTTTTGCGTTCGGCCGGATAGGAGAGGTCGCATTCAAAAAATGTGTGGATGGGCGTGTCATTCATCAATTCGAGAAGGTTAGGTGTATGTCGTACGAAAAAATTATCCGAATCTAGAAAGACAACATAATCATATTTTTGGTTGATAAACCATTTGAGAAAAGAGAATTTAAATAAGTAAAACTTTTTATCGAAGGAAGGCGTAATTATCGTTTGGGTTGCTCCTTGAATCGGCCGATCGCTAAAGGCAATAAAATCCTCTTCCATTCCCACTTCTCGAAAGGAGTGAACAAGATTTTGTAACATAATTGCATATTCACCGTCACCTACCGACCAAAAGCAAATTTTCTTCATTTAAGCCTCTTTCATATTCAATAGTAAGAAGGAACTGTATAAATGTCGTAATAGTAAGGAGAAGGGTTATAGGGATAAGAATAATAAATAGAAGGATAAGTATAACTGTAGGGATAAGTATAGTAATAAGCTGAAGAAGGATAATAAGGATAAACGTTATAGGAGGAAGAATAAGGGTAATGAAAATAAGGGGAATGGTACCCACGGTAATAGCCTTTATTTTCATATCCACGCCCATGGCGATGATAACCAAAGTTTCGATTATTATGACCATGTCCGTCGCCATCCCGAGCTAAAGCTTCTGTGGCGTTAAACATATACATGCCAAATAAAAAGAAGAAAAATAAGCAAGATAAATACTTTTTCATATCCGCCTCCTTTGGCACCAAGGCGTTTCATGTTTCATTGCGATCTTATAAAAAAGCTGCAAACGCTCCGTCATCAGTTTTTGGTAAACTGTCACTTAAGGTTGGGTAAAAGCCTTAAATATGCTTTTGAGGATTACCTCCCTTTTCGAGTATAGCACTCAAAAAGGCCCATACCCTCTGGTGGGTGACGGGGGTTGGCTAAACCAACAATGCGTTTGCAGTAATTTCTATAGGCCAAAACCTCAATCAATCGTTCTATCTCTATAATTTTATTATATAATTAGAAGATTAATTTGTCAAATTTTTATTATATCCTTTAACTCTTATGCAAAGAGAGAATTAAAATCCTCTCTTCTGCAAGAATTAATAAGAGTAATCATAAAGTCCACTACTATCATCATAATAATAGGGATAGTAATAAGAAGAATCATAATAGGAATCAGAGGGATAGTAATTGTTGTAGTAGTAGTAAGGATATCCACCATATCCTCCACCCCACCAAGAGTAGTTGCGTCCTCCCCAGTCGCGATCCCAGCCTCCGTGATGTCCTCCACCCCAATCTCCATGGTGACCGCCGCCACCCCATCCTCCGTGGCCTCCACCTCCGCCCCAGTGTCCACCACCACCACCGCCGTGACCGCCACCGCCATGGCCGCCACCACCGCCGCCGTGTGCAGCTTGAAGTTGACTAAATCCAAAGGACATAACAACTAAAACAGCTAATAATAATAAATGCTTTATTGTTTTCATAATACGATCCTTTTTTTATAAATGAAAAGAATCATTGAGAAACAATCGATTTCTCAATCAACTAAGCTTAGCTCTAGTATTTAATGTATGAAGAAATTAGAAAGGTTTTGAGTATAAATTGAGGTAAAGAGTAAGAAGCCGCCTCATTCATAAAATACTAAAGCTAAGCTTCTGATTTTTATACCTTCTCTATAGGAGAAGAATAAAAACAATAACTCCTTATGTTAAGGATGCTAATAGTATTACTATCAGCTTTTATAATTACATTTTATAGAATAATTAATAAAGTGTCAAACAATTGATTAATTAATTATTAACATGCTTTATATAAGCCTTTTAAGAAAAAAGAGCATTTGTGAACTTTTCGGGATCAAATAGTTCTAAATCATCTATTCCTTCCCCAATTCCGATTAATTTAACAGGAATTCCGAGTTGTTTGTGAATATTTACAACGATTCCCCCTTTGGATGTGCCATCTAGTTTCGTGAGGATGAGACCTGTAATCGGGGTGTAACGATTAAACACTTTGGCCTGATCAATCCCATTTTGTCCAGTTGTGGCATCGAGGACAAGGAGTGTTTCTTGCGGGCTTTCAGGATTGAATTTTTTGCAGGAACGCTTAATTTTTTCTAATTCTTGCATTAAATCAATTTTGGTTTGCAAGCGGCCTGCTGTGTCAACAATCACGACTTCAGCCTGGCGAGCTTTTGCTGCACTAAGGGCATCAAAAACGACAGCGGCGGGATCGCTTTTAGGAGCACCTTTCACAATATCAATCCCCAGCTTTTGAGCCCATACATCTAGTTGTTCAACAGCGGCAGCGCGAAAGGTATCGGCTGCGGCAACGAGCACTTTTTTTCCTTGGCTTTGAAAAAATTTAGCTAGTTTAGCCGTAGAGGTGGTTTTCCCGTTGCCATTGACTCCGACAATTAAAATCACAAGCGGTTCACTGCTGGAGGATATTTCCCTTAAAGGGGAGGCATGTTGATTTAAGACCTGTAAAATTTCTGTGCGGACAGAACTTAATAACTCATCTCCTTTTAGAGAAGAATTTTGTTGAGAAAGTTTTTTAACCTTTTCGGTTAACTCGATGGCCGTTTGAACACCTAAATCCGCCTCATATAGGAGTTGCTCAAGTTTTCCCCATGTTTCATCATCAATGGGACCTTGAAAAAGAGCGCGGATTTTATTGCCTAGAAGAGAGCCTGCGTGTGTTAACGCATTTTTCATTTTCTCAAATGAATTTTTTAAAAAATTAAAAGCCATCTTTCCCTATTGTTTACAAATGTGGTTAACTATTGCTAAGAAATGAGAATCTAGCACATAACGAAAAAAACGGAAAGGGGAAGAACGTATGAATATTCATGAATTTCAAGCGAAAAACATTCTAAAAAAATACGGAGTGCCGATTTCAGACTATGCTGTTATTTCTAAACTAGAGCAACTTCCTCACGTTTTGGATCAGTTAAAATTAGATGAAGCTGTCCTAAAAATACAGGTTCATGCAGGGGGAAGAGGCAAGGCGGGAGGCGTAAAAATTGCCAGAAGTCGAGAAGAGATCAGAGAAACTGCCAAGACTTTGCTGGGGATGAAACTTGTAAATAACCAGACAGGTCCTGAAGGTGTTGTTGCACATCAAATTATCATTTCTCCATTAGTTGATGTGAAAAAAGAATATTATTTGGGAGCTATTATTGACCGAAAAAAAGCGCAGGCGGTTTTAATTGCTTCTCCTGAGGGCGGCATGGACATCGAGGAAGTGGCCGAGAAATTTCCTGACAAGATAATGACCGTCCCCATCAGTTTTAATGGCGATTTAAAGCCATTTCAGCAATTAAAAATCTCTCAATTTATGGGATGGAAGGGGGACATTGCCAAGCAAGGGATGAGGTTGGCAAAAAACATCGCGAAAGCTTTTATCGAAACGGACGCTTCCTTACTAGAAATTAATCCCCTCGTATTGAATGCGCACGATGAACTCATTGCCTTAGATGCCAAGCTCAGTGTCGATGAAAATGCGCTCTATCGTCAGCCAGAAATCGCTTCTTATTATGATCCCTCACAAATTCCTGCTAATGAAGCAGCGGCGAAAGAGTACGATCTTGCCTATGTGGCTCTAGACGGAGAAATCGGATGCATGGTCAATGGAGCCGGCTTAGCTATGGCAACGATGGATATTATTCACCATTATGGAGGCGCACCTGCTAATTTTCTCGATGTAGGAGGAGGGGCCACACAAGAAAAAGTGGCGGAAGGATTTAAGATTATTTTAGCCGATCCCAAAGTCAAGGCGATCCTAGTCAATATCTTTGGTGGAATTATGAATTGTGTGACCCTAGCTGCGGGGATTATTTCGGCTGCTGGAGAACTGAACGTCACCGTTCCTCTAATCATTCGAATGGAAGGAACGAATGTTGAAAAAGGCAAAAAAATGCTCCAAGATTCGGGAGTCAACATTGTAATTGCAGATAGTCTGGCAGAAGCTGCTGAAAAAGTTGTTGCGGCTGTAAAAAAGTAAGGGAGATATTCTCAATGTCAATTTTAGTTAATCGAAAGACCAAAGTGATTACACAGGGTATTACAGGCAAAGCCGGTAATTTTCATACAGAACAGTGCCTGCAATATGGTAGCCATTTTGTGGGTGGCGTAACGCCAGGAAAGGGTGGCCAAGAAACCCTTGGATTACCTGTTTTTGAAACGGTTTACGAAGCAAAAAAAGCGACACAATGTGATGCTTCCATGATTTTTGTTCCCCCTCCCTTTGCTGCAGATGCAATTTTGGAGGCAGAGGATGCTGGTATTCCTCTTATCATTTGCATTACAGAAGGAATCCCTATCCGAGATATGCTGGAAGTTAGCTCGGTTATGCGAACCAGTAAAACCAGTCGCTTAATCGGTCCCAATTGTCCAGGAATTATTACACCTGAAGAATGTAAGATTGGGATTATGCCAGGATATATTCACCGAAAAGGGAATATTGGAATCGTTTCCAGATCGGGAACTTTAACGTATGAAGCTGTGTGGCAAACGACTCAACTTGGTCTCGGACAATCTAGTTGCGTAGGGATTGGGGGAGATCCCTTAAATGGCACGAATTTTATCGATATTTTGGAGCTATTTGAAAAAGATTCCGAAACAAACGCTATTCTACTCATTGGGGAAATCGGTGGAGAAGCCGAGGAACAGGCTGCGGAGTGGATCAAAGAGCATTGTACTAAACCCGTCGCGGCATTTATTGCAGGGACAATGGCCCCACCAGGACGAAGAATGGGGCATGCCGGAGCAATTGTTTCTGGAGGAAAAGGGACGGCACAAGGTAAAATAGAGGCACTCAAGAAAGCAGGAGTGCATGTGACAACTTCTCCAGCTGAAATGGGCAGTACAATTCACAAAGCGTTAAGGTCATCATGAATCTTTTTTCTCCTTTCAGCAAAATATCTGTGCATATTCACCCCGTCTTTTGGCTGCTTGCAGCGCTAATTGGTTGGTTGAGTAGCGGAACAGTTGGGGGGACTTTAGTTTGGACCGTGATTGTGTTTCTGTCTGTGTTGATTCATGAGTATGGGCATGCTTTGACAGCCGTTGCTTTCGGACAACGCGCGCGTATTGAGCTTGTGGCTTTAGGTGGTGTGACGCAAAGATCTGGGACAAAATTAAATTTGTGGAAAGAGTTTATCATTGTTATGAATGGTCCTATCGCAGGATTTATGCTCTTTATAATTGCCAGTTTTTTACTCCGCTTTTTTAAAGGATCTCCGGATAATGTGGGGATTTATGCTTTAAAAATCACGGCAATGGCTAATTTCTTTTGGACAATTGTGAATTTGTTGCCCGTTTATCCTCTGGATGGGGGGCGTCTGCTATCTATTGTGATGGAAGGTATTTTTGGAATACGAGGAATCAAAATTGCTTTATTTTTGAGCATGCTATTTTCGGCTCTATGCAGCTTTGTTTTTTTCATGTTTCGTCAGGTTTTTGCTGGGGCTTTATTTCTGATGCTTACCTTTGAAAATTATCGCAGCTGGAAAAATAGCTTACCTCTGACTCCGCAAGATCAAGATGAAAAAATTCAATCGTTATTTAGAGAAGCTGAGCAAGATGCTGCTTTAGGTAAATTTGACGAGGCGATTCATGAATTTAAGGAAATCCGAAAACTTTCTCAAAATGGAATTTTGCATACTACAGCAACAGAACATCTCGCTGCAATTTTGAGTCAACAAGGCAAATTCAAAGAAGCATATGACTGTTTAAAAGAAGTGAAGGGAGAGTTAAGTACCGATGGAACACTCCTTTTGCAACAGCTGGCTTATCGTGAGGGTGAATTGCGCCACGCTATCAATCTAGGCAATCAACTGTACCAAAATGAACCTGGATTTGAAAGCGCTTTAATTAATGCTCTATGTCATTCTCTATTAGGAGAAGTGCGTCCCGCCATTGGCTGGCTTAACTGCGCGATTCAAGACGGTTTGCCTTCCCCGAGAAGAGTTTTGGAGAAAAAGGAATTTGACGTATTGCGCAATGATGCACTTTTTCAGGAATTACTGAAAAAAGCGGATTCTTCGCAAAAGGCTCTTTAATGTGATTTCTTTAAATAAGAAACAGTTTCCAAGTTTACAGACGAGATCGGCACGAAGGTTGTATAATCCCCCGTTGTTTGATTTAGCCATTTATTTAGCTGTCTTTGCGATTAAATTGTAACGTTTGCTATCAAGTTCGATAAGAATCCTTTGAGTCCTAATTGGATTTTCCGGGCTTTACAGCATCCAAGACATCCAGCCTAGCAAAATGATAAAAGAAGCGAGTGTGATAGGCAGTCCTACCCGCATGTGTTTTTTCCAATCAATTTTTATTCCATAGACTTGTGCTTGAGAGATCACGATGAGGTTGGCAATACTGCCAACCAAGCACAGATTTCCAGCGAGTGTGCTAGACAATGCCAATAAAGTTCCATTCAAAGGTGTATGCACAAAAGGGAGAATCAGCATCACAGCGGGAATGTTAGAGATTACATTCGATAAAATCGCAGAGAGTGTGATCAATGGAATAGGTGAAGCGAAATCTAAGTGAAGTTGTTCAAATAGATGAGGGAAAAAATCTTTTTCATGCATATTCAAAAAGCTTCTATTCACAATAAAAAGTCCAATAAATAAGACTAACAGCTGCCAATCAATAAAATTTAACATAGTTTGAGAGGCCATTCGACGGCTTAGCAGAAGAAAGCCAGCTGCAGCGAGTGAAATCTGATCGCGAGGCAGCGATGTAAAAAAGAAGGCGATGAGAAGAAGGATTAATACAAAAATCCCTTTGCAACTTTGCCAAAAATCATAGGAAATCGAGTCAGAAATGACTTCAGGGCCTTTTTGAAACCAATTTCCCTTCACGCTTAGTTTGATAATCCACCAAGTTACAGCCAAGCTCAGAAGGCAAGGAATAAAAGCAAACTGTAAATATTGTACAAAAGGAATATTCAGGACTTGCCCGATCAAAACGTTTTGAGGATTGCCAATCAGCGTGAATGCAGACCCAATATTTGAAGAACAGGCCAAGCCGATTAAAAACGGAATAGGATTTAGTTGTTTACGAAAACAGACTTTAATAATTAACGGAGAAAGAGCCAAGCAAACGATATCATTAATTAAAACGGGAGATAAAATAGCGGAAATCAGGATGACGAGCAGTAGAAAAAGAGGCGGACTGAGTAAGCATTTCTCCATCCGATGAATGAGGGATGTGTAAAAGCCGCTGTAATAAAATTGAGCAGAAATAATCATAAAGCTAAAAAGCATCGACAGGGCAGGAAGATCAACATAATTTGAAGCTTCTGTAATTGAAATTCCTTGCAATTCGATAAAGGCGATAGCTCCAAGGAGCGCAATCCCTGTGCGATCGAGCGCTAAACCTGGCCAAAATCCTAATATCATTCCCAAATAAACGAGAAAAAAAATCGTAAATGCTGCAATTTCCATATTTAATTTTTTGTTTCTGGCATAAAGATTCCAAAGAAAAACAAGCCGAATAATCCGATACAAGCAAGCATCAAAAAACCACTATTAAAGCCCAGCTGACTCACGACATAGCCAGCCATTACATTACTTAAAGAGGCTCCGATTCCTTGCGATAAGGCGATTAAGCTTAAGGAAAAATTAAAACGACCTGTTCCTTTAGCGATATCAGATATCGTAATCACTCCAATGACTCCAAAGATTCCTGCCCCAATTCCATCCAGCAGCTGGATAGCTAGAAGTGCGATAGGATTAAGTGTTAGCGTATACAGGGTGGCTCGTAGTGGTAATATGGCCAATCCGAGCAAAAAAATAGGTTTTCGCCCGATATGATTCATTGCAAATCCTAAGCTATACGCCACTACAACCATGACAACTTGTGCTAAAATAATGCAACCTCCCATAAACAAAGAGCTCATTGCTGCGTTTTTTAACGAGAGGAGCTGCCCAATAAGGGGTAATTGAGCAGCATTTGCAAAATGGAAAAGAAATACCGAGAAGCAAAAGATTAGCAAATAACTTTCTTTCAAAAATTTATAAATTTGAATTGGCTTTTCTTGTCTCCCATCAGAATCTATAGCTAATTCCCGAGCAGCGGAGTGATCGATTTCTTTTGGATTGATGAAAGATAGGCAAAAGACACTCGCACAGGCAAAGAAGATGACAAAATATAAAATCCAGGTGCTCCCTAGTAGGTATCCGCTAAAGCCACGATGCCTGCTGTAGCAACGTTGCCCGCATGTCCCCAGGTTTCGTTTAAGCTGATTCTCTTAGGTAACTGCTTTCTTCCCACAAGCCCTAAAGTGATTGCAGCAATTGCGGGTGGAATAATAGCCGCTGCTAGACCGATCAATGCCTGGGCAAAAATAACCGTAGAAAACTGTGGGATGTATAAAATAATCAGGCAGCCCAAAGAAATGGCTAAGCAAGAGCAAAATAAAAAGGCTCGTTTTATTTTTAATGCGTCAACAAGTAAGCCACAAGGGATTTGGCTAAGGGCTGCTGTTAAATCCATCGTTCCGAGAGCAAGTCCAACCCAATCTGAGCTCCATTTCAGATATGATTTTAAGAAAATTGATAAAAAAGGACCAATGCCTGGGCGCACATCGGATAAAAAGAAAATCATCCAACTCAGACCAAAAATGCTGCGTGGGGAAGGACGTTTTTCTAGCGGCATGATTAAGTAAATTGTTTAAAGTAAAATCTATTGGTAAATGATGTGATCAAATTTTTCAAGAGATGTTTTAAACAACGACATTAGAAAGCTTTAGGCTGCGCATATGGCATTATTTACAGAATTTTTCTGGAAGTAATGCATATAGTAAGCGTCATTCCAAAATTGCCATTCAAATTGAGAACAATCTTTAAAGGTATCTTCAATACGAGCTAACGTAGAATTTGAGCTTTTATCCGCGATTTCGTCCAAAATAGCAATCAGCTTATCGGTATCATCCGAATACTTTTGGCTGGAATAGGTACTTTTCCAAAGCAGATAGGGATTATCGTCGCCCATTTGACTTCCCACATGATGGCCTACTTCTCGATAAAGCCAAAAGCATGGCACTACAGATGCAATTGCTTCTTCTAGAGAAGCGGTTGTGGCGGTTGCAATGAGATATCTGGGGTAGACAATGCAGGCAGTAGAAAGGTTAGGGGAACTGTCGCAATAACCTTCTGGTAAAAAAGTGTTATATAAGCGGCGTTTGGCTGCAATAGAATCCAGTGCAAAATTCAAAAATATATCGATCATTTGTGGCGTATGTGAACGACCAGCAATGAGAGCCAAAGCACGCGAGTAGTGCATTAGGTAATGGGCGTCTTGCTGAATATAAAAGTGGAAACGTTCCTGACTTAACTGCCCTGAAGCAAGCTCCACGCAAAAAGGGTTAGATAAAATCTTTTGATAGATGGGCGAAATTTGTTGCCAAAGGTGATCTGTAAACTTCATAAAGGACATCCTGTCTTTTTAAAGCGGTAGACGATATAGAATTATGGGTCTTTATTCAACTTGATTTATGGAAATGATCAAACGGAGGAAAATCGATCTCTTTTTTTTCTCCATGATCGTAATAAGTCAATTCGTTCACTTGATCGGTGATTTGTCCGATTTCATACAGAGGTGCTCCAAATTTTTTAAAAAAATCTTGGATCACACCCTGTTTTTTTTGATCGATAGT
This sequence comes from Parachlamydia acanthamoebae, assembly GCF_000875975.1. Lineage (NCBI taxonomy): Bacteria > Pseudomonadati > Chlamydiota > Chlamydiia > Parachlamydiales > Parachlamydiaceae > Parachlamydia > Parachlamydia acanthamoebae. The sequence continues at coordinate 12,587 of NZ_BAWW01000063.1, forward strand.
GATAAGCAAGCAGTAATCCTCACCACCTGTTAAAGCTAATTGGAGGGGATTCCATCCTTTTGTTTGAGCCATTTTTAAAAGTTCTTCTGATAAGGGGATTTTTGAGATATCAACATGGGCTCCTTTATGAGAGCTTTTAATTAACCGTTTTAAATCAAGATCCAATCCATCCGAGACATCCATCATTGCATGCACTCCAGGCTGTGATGCTAGCCATCTACCTTGCTGAATATGAGGAGTCGGGCGAAAATGTGCCTCTAGAAGGATTTTAACTTCTGGTGTGGTCTGTATTTTTTCTTTAAGGGCTTGAAGACCGCCTCCTGAATTTCCCAAATTTCCGCTCACACAAATGCGGTCACCTAGCTGAGCTTGATTACGATATCTAATATGTTTTTGGGGTGCAGAGCCTATTAATGTTAGGTTGATAAAAATGTCTCTCCTGGAACCTACGGTATCGCCTCCTAGCAGTTGAATATGCCATTTTTCACAGGCTTCTTTTATCCCTTGAAGAACCAGGCGAGTCCATTCACAATGGACAGTAGAGGGGAGGGCTAGCGTTAAAAAGGCGAATTTTGGTGTACCACCCATAGCGGCAACATCACTCACATTAACCGCGATGGTTTTATAACCTAAATCGATGGGAGCAATTTGATCTTTTAAAAAGTGTACCCCTTCAATCAGGGCATCTGTGGTCACAAGCCAAGCTTCTTCATTTTCCGCAGGGATGACGGCGCAATCATCTCCAATGCCTACAATGCCATTTTTTGCAGAAAAGCAATGGGAGAGGTAATGAATAATACCTTCTTCTCCCCAGTCTTGGACTTGCATAGGTTTCTCTCTAGCGCGTGGATATTTAAGAATTTTTAAGATACAAATCGCAGTTATAGCACTAGAATCCCCTCTTTTTCAATCGGGAATTTGTGTATTAAAGCACGACTAGCTAAATATCCTTTTCTCTTTTATACTTTTCTTCCGATGTCATCAATCAAGGGGATGTTATGAAAAGAGTTTTAGCGGCTGAGTTGCCTCATTTTGTGGACCAAGAAGTCATTTTAAGAGGATGGTTAAATAACACTCGGCCTTTTGGAAAATTAAATTTTTTGATTTTGCGCGATCGCTCAGGTTTTGCTCAAATTGTGATTCAGGATAAAGAAGTCTGGAAAAAAGTAAATGCGCTGCAGCCCGGTTCCATTTTAAAAATTGTAGGAAAAGTTGCCGATGCTCCGCAAGCTGAGCTAGGCGTTGAAATTGTGGATCCAAAAATTGATATCGAAGTTCCTGTGACCGATGTTCCTCCTGTTGATTACTATAAGCCGACGATTCAATCCGATTTGGATTACATTCTCGATCACAGACCCATTGCTTTGCGCAATCGTCAAATTCAAGCTATATTTAAAATTCAAGCAGAAATTACACATGCTTTCCGTCTTTTCATGCATGATGTGGTGAGAGCTGTGGAGTATTTTGCCCCGAATATCATTGGGGCTTCTTCCGAAGGAGGGGCTGAATTTTTCAATGTCGATTATTTTGGTTATACCGCAACTTTGGCACAAAGTAGCCAGCTATACAAACAAATTATGGTGGGTGTTAATGAGCGTGTGTTTGCCTTAATGCCATTTTTCCGTGCTGAAAATTCTCAAACCACTCGTCATTTGGCCGAGGGAAAGCAGTTTGAATTCGAAATGGGTTTTTTTGAAAATTGGCATGAAGTGATGGATGTGCAAGAAGGTTGCATCAAAGCCATTATGTCTCACCTTGAAAAGCATTGTACAAAAGAGATCGAGGTTTTGGGGAAAGAACTTATCAAAGCTCCGGCAGATGTCGCATTTCCTCGAGTGACTTTTGCTGAGGCGCAAGAAATCTTCTTTCAGCGCACTGGTATTGATGAGCGGCAAGAGCCCGATTTAAGTCCAGCTGCGGAGCGCGAGCTGTGCTTATATGCACAAGAAAAATTTGGGACAGATCTCATCTTTGTAACAGACTGGAAAAGAAGTAAGCGTCCTTTCTATTCTTATCCAAAGGAAGATCAGCCAGAGTTAACGAACACCTTTGATTTGCTTTGTGCAGGCACAGAAATTACCTCAGGTGGCCAACGTCGACATACTTACGAATCTATGGTGGAAGGGATTCTTGAAAAAGAGATGGACCCAGCAAATTTTGAGGATTACCTCAGTATTTTCAAATATGGAATGCCTCCTCATGGTGGTTTTGGCATGGGATTGGAAAGAATCACAATGACAATTTTGCGCCTGAAAAATATCCGCGAATGCTCACTCTTTCCCTCCGATCCCAAACGGATTGCTGGAAACCGGATTAAGGCTAGAATCTTTTTTGGAGAAGAAAGCATTCGCAATGAAATTATTCGTCTTATTAAGCAAGCAGACCTACCGTTCCAGCATGTTCAGCATGAAGTAACGCCAACTTCTGAAGATTCTGCCCGAGTCAGAGGAACTAAGCTTGAAGAGGGAGTCAAATCGATTATTGTAAAAGGGAAAAGCTCAAAAAAGAATTATCAACTCAACATTCCTTCTCACTTGAAGCTAGATATGAAAGCTGTTGCGGAATTAGTCGGGGAAAAATGTGAGTTCGAAGATCCGGTTGTGATTAAAGAACGATTTGGTCTGATCATTGGTGGCGTACCACCTTTTGGCAATTTGTTAAATGTGGATACGTTCTACGATGAAAAATTGAAAGAAGCTGAGCGTGTGGCATTCAATTGTGGTTTGACGACAGAATCGATCATTATGCAAGGAAAGGACTTACTTTCTCTAGTTCAGCCAAAAATGGGACGATTTACAAAAGAATAGCAAGGGTTGTTAGCAGGAGAACAAGGCCTTCGAGTTTTGTTCTCCATATGTTTAGCTTTCAAAGTGGTAGCATTTTTTTACTGCATCACCGCAATAAAAACAAAAAGAATGGTTTTCGCCTTCGGTTTCAAATGTGAAAATTAGATATTCAAGTTCTTTTTCTATCTGTTTAGGCACTTCGATTTGGAAATTCGATGCATAGATAGTATCTGGAAAGACTGTTGTTGAATCAAAATAAAAATGGTTTAAGCCATATTCCCAGGCCTTGTAGTTATCTTGAATCAAGCTATCACGTTTTTCAGAATCTTCGTCCACCCGTCTTAACGCTTGTTGTCGCAAAGCTTCACAGTGGATTGTTCCTTTCGTAACGGATTTATTAGATTCTTTTACCGTGCCATGAATCCTTTTTCTAGAATCACAGACATCGAAATGAGTCTTGGAATGCTTCTTAGTTTTTGATACATAATCGATTCTGCCTGCATTTTCCGCATTAGCTGTTTGAATGCCCGCATATATAGCTGATGCAAATATTTTCCAATTTTTCTCACTTTTTTTATTATCTATGAGCTCTTTTTTATGCATGACTTTTATTGGTCTTCCAAGCTGATCTGTAACTTTTAAATTTGAAAAGTATAAATGAATTGGGTGATCTGTAAGATTGGAAAAAGAGAAATAAAAATTTGCTTTGTTACAGACAATTTTTTCGCATGTTTGATACATCAAAAGGCTATTTTTTTTATTTGAAATCGTTGCCAAAGCACCTTGAATCAAAACTTCATCTTGAGAATCATATGTCGTAGGTATAATGTAACGATCTGCAAAGCCATAACCCCATAAAGAATAAAAAAATACAGCAGAAATAATTATTCGAATTAGCATACGATGCCCTTTTAATTTGTTTTGAAAACAATGGATTTGTCCATGCATGAAAAGAATGAATTATTTTTTTTGCAAATTATGTTTATTTTATTTTTTTAGTGCAATCTGAAATAATTTGTAGGATTCTAAGCAAAATATGGAAATGTAATTATAGAGAGATGGGATAAAAAACTGGATGGAAGGGATTTTGGGAATTCTTTTGCTTTCCAAATGACTTCCTTCTCTAAGATTGCCAAGAAATATCTTTCAGGGGGGGGGGTAACCAATTCTCAGAAGCTTTTTCGCATGCTTGATTGCTTTTCAATTTTTTGTCCAATTTCCTCGAGGAATGATCGGAGAAGCATTGCTCAAAGTGGCATAGTTCATGTTGTTTGGTTTAAATCTGACCTTAAAGGAAATTTTTAGAATATCGAAATTGGAAGGAGAAGATAATCTCGAGAGATTTCTTCTCCTTGTGTCGTGTTATGCAACGGCTGGTTGATCTTTGGCTTTAATAGCTGGTTGCAATTTTTCTTCCTCTTCTTCCGTGTGAGTGAGGCTTCCAAATTGTTTTCCTAAAGCTCGCGTAGCTGTAATCCAGATGGCGATAACTCCCATCAAGATTCCTGCGACAAATGGTGCACTACCTGTAAATGTTCCGAAGATCATGAGCAATCCTTGGTGAATCAGAGATCCTCCAGATTTGCCTAAGCGAGAACCAACTCCATCGATTGCAGCTTTTCCTTTTAACTTGAGATCGTGATCTAACGGGATAAAGGCCATCTCTTTCGTCGCGTCAAACACGGAGTATTTAGCTGCTTTGCTTAAGCAGTTTTGGGCGAATCCGAAGAAGACGGAGATTGTCAGAGGAGCAAATCCTGTCAGTGCGAGTGCCATGCCTCCCAAGTGGTCTTGGAAGAATAGGAAGGTAAAGAACCCACCACATGTCACACACATCACGATTGGTGTGATCAACGCTGTTTTAGTCCATCCCATTCGATTGATGATATGTGCCATGAAGAAGGACATAAAGGTGGAAACAACTCCAATTACTGAAGCTAAGTTATTCATGTACACGTTAAAGTCGGCAGGGGACGGATACAACTGCTTCACTTGGTCTTTCCAGACAACTTCGATCAGGTTAATCACGAGGTTGTAAGCCACCACAATCACTGCGATGTAGAGAAGATATTTGGATTTAGAGAGATATCCAAAGCTTTCTCGCAAAGAGAGCTTCTTTTTCTTTTTAAGTGGCTTTGAAGAGGAGTGTAGCGCTGTGTAATTTTTATCATTCAGGACGTTTTTATTCATCCATCTAAAGATGATCATGGCACCCATACCTGAGATAATCACAGCTAAGACAAGTGTCATCATGCTTTGTTCCCAAGGATCGTTACCAAACGGTAAGCTAAAGCCGTCAGCTTTTGAGATATAGATAGCGGCTTGTCCTGCGATAATCGCCGATATGTTAGCTCCGGCACTTAAGACCCCGTAAAAACGGCTGGCTTCATTAATCTTTGTGATCTCATTAACAAATCCCCAGAAGAGGACTGTCATGACAATATTGCTCCACATTTCGGAAATCACGTAAAACACGGTGAATGACCAGTAGCGGAACATGGAGATGAGTCCGCGAAAACCTGTGGGAAGATATTGTTCAACAAGGTCAGCGGTTTGATGAAGGTGAAGAGCTTCACGCTGAGGATAGATAACAAAAGCAAAGAGAGCATAAAAAAGGAGAAAGGTTGCCATGACAATATAAAAAACTTGTTCTTGGCTATACCGATCTGCGAGTTTAGTGAATAAATAGGTGAGAAGGACTGCCATTGGAAGCATGACCCAGACTTTAATGAATGGAATCACTTCGGCACCAGAAGCTGTGACAACGACAGCATCTTTCATGTTGCGAAGAACCGTGTAGTTGAAGCAGATGAGCAATAGCATCAACAGAAGGGGGACGATTCTTTTTAATTCATGTGTATGAATTGGCCAAATTATTGATCGAAGAGGACCGAATTCAGAAAGTAAAGGCTGAGTCATAGAACTCCTTTATTTACCATCTAGTTTACTAAAAAAAAGGATAAAATGCAATTAAAAGTTTAAATTGATTTTTATGAATCAATTTAATTAAAAAATAAAAAACGACTTTTAAGACTAAATTCAAAAAAGTCGTTTTTTTATTATTTATTGTCATCTGGAGCTTAAACAGCCTCTTCAATTAACCGAGGTTTAATCGGTTTCTTTTCATGAAGAATCGATTTTGAGCCTGACGAAGTTAATTCATTAAACTGCGCTCCTAAATAACGCGTAGCGTACATCCAGATTGCAATAATCACTAATAAAAATCCAGCAACATATGGAGCACTTGCCATAATCGTTGAAAAAGTGACCAATAAGCTCTGGTGAATCAAGGATCCACCAGACTTTCCTAAACGGGAACAGACTCCATCAATAGCAGCTTTGCCTTTTAGTTTGCTTTTCACATCCAAAGGAACAAAAGCCATTTCTTTGGTTGCGTCAAATACAGTGTATTTAGCACCACGGCATAAGATATTTTGGGCAGATCCAAAGAATACCACGACAGCAAGCGGTGTCGTTCCTAGTGTGATATTAACAATGTGTGAAAGGGAATCCCTAAAGAAGAAGAACGAGAAGAAGCCAATGCTGGTGGCAAGCAGAATGATCGGAGTTAACAGTGCTGTAAAGGTCCAGCCAAATTTACGAATCATGTTGCCTGAGATAAAGATCGCTGTGGTTGTTGCGACGATCCCAATGATGGTGGAGACCTGATTCATATAAAGGTTAAATTGAATCGGATCAGGATAAAGTTCTCGCAATTGGTGCTTCCACACTACTTCAACCAGGTTAATGACGAGGTTATAAGTAATGGTAATGATTGCGATACAAAGCATGTAACGAGAACGGAGAAGAAAGCCGAAAGTTTCTCGGATAGAAAGCTTTCCTTTTGCCTCTTTTTCCTGTTCAACTGTTTCATTATCATAAAAACGTGGGAGAGAAAGTACTTTTTTGTGGAGCCAGCGGAATAAGAGCATGGCGACAATTCCAACTACGATCACAAGCGAAACCAGCAAAATAAGTGTTTGTTCCCATGCATCTTGTCCAAATGGCAAATTTGGATTATAGACTGTTTGGCAAAGAAAAACAGATGCTTGTCCAGCAAAAATTCCGGATAAGTTAGCTCCTATACCAAAAATGCCATAAAAGCGTTTGGCTTCATTGATGCGAGTGACTTGATTAGCAAAACCCCAAAAGAGCATAGATAAAATGATATTGCTCCAAAGCTCTGACATGACATAAAACAGTGTCAATGTCCAGTTGCGGAACATGGCAACGAGCCCTTTTAATCCATGAGGTAAAATCTTTTCTAAAGCATCGGCAGTTTGATGTGGGTGTAAAAATTCACGGTTCGGATAGAGAAAGAAGGTGAATAAGAAAAAGAAAATTAGAAACGTAGAAACCATCACATAGAAAACTTTTTCTTGTGACCAACGATTGGATAGCCGAGTAAATAAAAAAGTCATCAAAAGAGCGCCAGGTAGAAGGACCCACAGCTTAATAAAGGGGATGACTTCAGCGCCTGATGATTTAGCTGTGACAACTAAAGTATCTTTCATCGTCCTGAGGACATTATAATCGAAGGAAATAAAAAAGAAAATAATTAACAGAGGAATGAGTTTGAGTAACTCATCGCGGTGAACGGGCCAAAGCATTGCCCGCCATTTACTAAATACAGGATTTCCGTAAGCGGAATTTTCCACAAATGACCCTTCGGTTAAAAATTGGAAATTTTTTAGAAAAAGACGAAACGCAAAATTGCTTGCAAACGACCCAATTAAGGATAAATGCCTGCAAAAAAAGAAAAGAAATCTTAAATGATAAGGCTAACGGATAAGAATGATATGACTGTATATATATGGGGCACATAATTTTCATAAATTCCATAAGTACAATACTTACGGTCATAATTTGTACACCAGAAGATCATTTTTTGCAATGGCTATTTAGCTAAAGCTTTTCATGAAGTTGCATCACTCAAAGCTTCAATACCTGGCAAAGTTCCAAATTCAATATATTCTAAAGACGCACCCCCTCCAGTAGAAAGATGGGTAATTTTTTCGGCAAGTCCAGCGGATTGAAGGGCGGCAATCGAATCCCCTCCACCCACAATGGTAGTTGCGGAAGACTCTGCTAAAACATGTGCGATCGCATACGTTCCTTTAGAAAAAGGTTCAATTTCAAAAACACCAAGCGGACCATTCCAAAAGATCGTGGCTGCATCTTGTAAAATTGTGGTAAAGTTTTGAATTGTTTGAGGTCCAATATCTACTCCTTGGAAAGATGAAGGAATGCCTTGTTCAGTTGGGATAATTTGAACTACAGCATCTTTTGAAAGAGAATCTGCAATGACCAGATCTTGCGGTAAAATAATTTTTGCTCTACCTGATTGGGAGAGAGCCAACAACTGTTTGGCTTTGTCTAGGAATTCATCTTCATGAATGGAGTCTCCAATTGCAAGACCTTGTGCTTTTAAGAATGTGTACGCCATGCCACCTCCTATGAGAATGGCATCCGCTTTCTGTAACAGACTTTCTAGAACCCCAATCTTTGTAGAGATTTTTGCCCCTCCAATGATGGCATAAAACGGGCGAGTAGGTTGGACAAGTGAACTGTTTAAATACTTCACCTCTTTTTCAAGCAAAAAACCGGCTGCGGCTTTTCCAGGAAAATAGCGTGTGATTTCTGCCGTAGAGGCATGTGCACGGTGAGCTGTGCCGAAAGCATCATTAACATAGACATCTCCTAGAGAAGCCAATTGTTGAGTAAATGAAGGTTCTTTTTCAGGGTGTTCTTCTCCTAAGTGAAAACGCAGGTTTTCAAGCAAAAGGATTTGACCTGGTTGCAAATTGGCGGCCAGTTGATGTGTTTCATTTCCTATGCAATCAGGAGCCATTATAACAGGATGATTAAGCAATTCAGAAAGACGGGTTGCACAGGGTTTCAGAGAAAATTCCGCAGATGATTTGCCTTTAGGACGGCCCAGATGACTCATCAAAATCACGGCACCCCCACTGTCCAGAATGTACTGAATCGTTGGGAGGGAAGCCCGAATTCTGGTATCGTCAGTGATTTTTTGTTCTCGATCAAGAGGAACATTAAAGTCCACTCTAACAAGCACTTTTTTACCTTTAATGGGAAGTTGTGAAAGTGAGAGTTTGGACATATTGATCTCCTCAAGCTTTGTGTGAAATACATATTCTGTTATTACTTTTTTAACGTCTTGAATAAATCCTTGTAAAGGAATCTTTAATGGAAGAGAAAAATCAACCCATGCGTCGAGAGTATGCCAAATTGGAATTGAGGCGGAAAGATTTGTTAGCAAATCCAGTCGAACAATTTCATAGATGGTTTCAAGAGGCTATAAAAGAAGAGAAAACGGAGCCTAATGCCATGACTTTATCAACAGCCAATTTAGCGGGACGGCCTTCATCGCGAATTGTGCTTCTCAAGTATTTTGATCAACAGGGTTTTGTTTTTTTTACAAATCTGGAGAGTCGGAAAGCGCGCGAATTGCAGGAAAATCCTTTGGGGGCAATTAATTTTTTTTGGAACACGTTGGAAAGACAAGTCAACATTGAAGGGTCGGTGGTTTTATTGCCCTCTGCAGAATCTAGGGACTATTTTTCTAATCGTCCAAGGGCAAGCCAAATAGGGGCTTGGGCATCCAGGCAAGATGTCGAATTAAAATCAAGAGAGCAGCTTGAGCAGACTTATGCGCAGTTGCTCAAGCAATATGAAGGGCAGCAAATACCTCTACCCCCATTTTGGGGAGGTTTTCGTCTAATCCCCTCGCGTTTCGAATTTTGGCAAGGACGGACAAATAGGCTCCATGATCGCTTTGAATATACGTTTCAATTGCAACAAAATCAGTGGGAGATTAGACGATTATCTCCTTAGTCATGCGGTTGTAGAGAAAATAATAACGAGCCTTCCTCTTCAAAAAGGACGGAACTTGTTTCATAAATTTCGATATGATCCAAAAGGCTTAAAATAGGATTTTGTTTTACAATACAGGCTTTCATCCTTAGATTATTTTCTTTAGGATTTGTTGCATCATCATATTTTTGAATGGCATTCATTAGGGCTGTTTTTATATCTTTCAATATCGTGTCGAAATTTTCTGCAGGACATTTGCTTGCCGTTTTTTCGAAATGCTCTAGCAGGTCGAGAATGGGAATGATAGGCGTAAGATTGGGGGGTGTTTCACATTTCGGAACCATGCATAGACGTGCGATGTTATCTAGTAATATAATAGGATCTTTCCCATATAAGTGGTTATCGACATAGAATTTCATTAATTCCGTCCAAAAACAGATTAGCCGGTAGCGGTTGAAAGGAGGAGGAATGAGCAAAATTTTATTTAAAAAAAGATCCCCAAATTTTAGCAAAATCTCCTGATTCTTAAATAATTTATCTGTGTTTATAAGGTCAAGCGAGCATAAAAATTGCGTGATTATCACGCATTCAATGGGCTTGACAGCGAAAAACTCATCAATGTTCACGAGATTATCTAAAATGTGGAAAAAGCGATTTAGAAGCTCTCTCAAATTGTCTTGAATAAGTGTGTCATTGTGAAATAATAAATAGAAAAGTCGGCATCTTACTTGTGCATCTAAGTCATCGCTTGTTTGCATGACAACGAAATCACATAATCTTTTGTATTCATAAGGCTCGAAGTGCAGGGTTAAGTAGCTTAAAAGGGATCTGCAATGAAGCTTTTTTTTGGCAAAGATTCCATTCGTACTTGCCGTAGTTAACATGTCTATGATCTTTTCTGCATATTGGGTAAAAAGTTGTTCATCCCATACAGGAAATAGGAAAACGAAATTGGTCAGTGCAGCAGCGAGATAATTGGCTAAATCTGGAGATTGATGCGTTTCATAGGCACGCATCTGGGAGAGAATGAGTAGATATTGACTTTCAAATATTTTTTTTCTGCTGTGCTTTTTTTCTAAAGGGCTATCCTTGATGATTTCTAAACGAAAAACACTTTTTTCAATTTCAGTTCCCATTGTTTGGTTTTTAAAGAGTTGCCATAGCCTGTTAAAGTAACTTATATCGTTTAAATGCTCTAAAGTTAACAGTGAGTAGCAAAAGGCGGTTCTCCATAATTCTATCGCTTTTCCTTCGAATATGTCATTGAATTTGGAGGCCTTGGATTGATATAGGATAAAGCTTTCTAGAAATATCGGATAATCTCTTTTTGGGATAGACGTATCATGGAAAACCTTTATAAAAAATTTTTGATGTAAATCTTCGTAAACGGATTCCGGCAAAAAAAGTTTTAAAAATGAGATGTATTTATTAACGGAAAAAAGTAGTCCAGGGCTGTCTGTTTCGATACACAATAAAAAAATATCTTTAACTAAATTGGTGTTGACGAGTTCCAGTGCTCGCTGTTTATTTGAGCTTTCTTTGAAAGCAGTTATCAATAGACTAAAAGATAGATCTAAAATTTTGATCTCAAACAATTCTTTTGGCTTAAGTTTATATATTCGATAAAAAATATGCGCAAAAAGGATGTAGTCTGGAGTCGGAGAACATTTCCAGGTTTGCTTAAATGTTATGGCTACATAGGCAAATGTCGTGATGCTTTGCGGATCTAACTTTGTTTCATATACGGCATCGTCTGCTTCAGATAAGCTTTTTAGAAGTTGCCTGAGCGAGGAGTGAATGGGGGCTATCGGCTGAGTATGTTTAAAAAAACTTTTAAGAAGTCTGAAGCATAAGTCGTAATGCTCAAATATTTCATATTTGATGCATAACTGAATAGACCTATCTTTGATTTTTTGTGTCGATTTTTTGGAAAAGTTTCTCAACGTTTTGTAAAAATCGAGGAGGGAAGTAATAGCCCTGATCTTGTGAGGGGATGTGCTTGAATCCAGTTTATGCATCAAGTTCATCAGAATATTTTCTAATTCAATTTCAAACTTTTTGCGAGAACGTATTTGATACTGTTCAATTAGAATTTGTGCATGCGAGAGCAAATATTCCACAAGATCTAAATGGTTGTGTTGAATAGCGGCTAAGAAAATATTTAACAAATGTGGTTGCATTTGCGGAAAGCTTAAAAAATCAAAAGTATGTGTGTTTTCTAAAAAATTCAGAAAGAAATCGAGTTGTTGATTTTGAGAAACATTCTGATATAGAACATTCCACCTAAAGAACTTTCTTAAAGGTGTAATTGCAAGTAATTTTAAAAGACTTTGCAGTTCTTTTGTAGGGAGTTTGGTTTCTAAAAGATGGTTTGCGCTAAGGTGACAAACTTTTGCGAACGAAGAGGTTCGAGGGGATGCTAGAACTGAAGAAATCAAATGGTCTTTTTTTAAAAATACTTCCAAGTATTTAGCCGCCAGTTCGATTTCCTGCGGGCTTATGGAGCTTTCTAAAAGCTGTTGCCATAATTGGATAGCTTCGGAAAATTTTTTCTTTTCAATAAAGATTTCAATTTCGCTGCAAATGGAGTTGTGATTTTGAGCGGAAGTTACTGGGGCATCTGACAGAAGTCCACAATTTCTTAATTGAGAATAAAGTTTCCGGTATTCTTGGCCCATTGCATGGGTGTCTAAGTCTTTAAGCAGCGTGTCGATTGTCTGGTTGAGTAATTCGCTAGCAGGCTCTTTTAAATTTGATGTTAAGAGCTCCAAGCTAATTTCGTATCGACATTTCGTATACTTTTTTTCTGCAAATAGATTTTGAGTGGAGTTAGAGAGTTTGCAAAAGAAAGGAATAAAAAGAGATTTATCCCCGTCATAATTTTTAGCAACATAATGCAATGTAAAAAGGGCTTCTTTGGGAAATTGCTCAAGCAACCATTCTAAAAAAGTCCAGAGGGCAGGATTGACAATTTCAGGAATCAATGTTGTGCGGGTTTTACGCAAAACGGACATCTCATGACTTTTGGCTTCTCTCAAAGTCATGTTTTTGAGACAATTTATAAAAAGAATGTTTTGATTATACCTGTGAAGATCTTTTCGGTTGTTTTTCAGCAGTTTAATTTTTTGTTCTTCGCCAAAAATATGTAGGCATTCATCGAATTTTTGTTGAGAAGAAAGATCTTTGACAAGTGCAACTAGAGTTTGAAAGAGTGCGACTTCTGTTGGTTTGCGGTTGGGTAAGTTTGTGAGCAAATCAATAAAGATTGAATAACGCAGCTCCAAATTTTCCTTATTTTTAAAAAGAGGGTGATTTTCTGCTCGGTTGGATAAGTTGATAAAAGCAAGTAAAAGCTCATCATTTGCATGCGTTGTGCAAAGAAATAGATAACGAAGAATTTGAAGCGCTTGAAAGATATTATTTTGGCTAAAATGTCGCACCAAGTGAAGGCCCATCTCGAGGATTGGACGATCCAAGATAAGGCTGACTCCTTTAAAGTAAGAAAGCCATTCCTCAGCTTTTAGATTAAAAGTCCTTGCTAGAGAGCGGATATCTTTTTTCCTATACTTTTCTAGGATTTCTGATGTCATCTTAGAATGAGGGGATTGAATCCTTGGCGCTAGGGGCGTGGAATACGAGTCACTTTGCATGAAACATTTAAACAAAAATTCTGAGGTCATTGCGGATGTGGCGGAATGAATAGTCATTTAATAACTCGATTTATGATTAATCTAAAATGGGTTTGAATATGTTATGAGGAATAGGATTAGAAAACTTAAATGGATAAATCTGGAATAAATGGAAACCCACATTAATTTCTGAAAGTAAAAGGTCGGAAAGATCTTTTTTAATGATTGCAGATATGCTTTCTAGCTGCCCAGAAAAAAGCACAGAAAAATTCTCGTTCATTTTAATTTTAGAAAGACTCTCAAAAAGTTTGGGTAGCAAGGATTTAAAACCCTCTCTTTCACAAATTTTTTTGAAAATAGAAATTAAAAACCGGCGATTCTCATCAAGAGTTGTTTCGAGGACTTTTATGGCCTCTTTGTTTAAAATTTCATCTAGTTGTTCGAAAAATTTTGGAGGTAGTGGGGTAGAGGAATTTTTCGACATAAAAAGAAAATAGACTAAAAGAGCGCTTGAGCATTCTATGGGTTTTAATTGAAGTCTTTCACAAATTGTAATCGTCTTTTTTAGTAAGTTGAGTAATACAGAAGATTTTTTTGCGTAGAAACCCCATCGTATATATGTTTTAATCAATTTTTGCCAAATGCATAAAAATGAAAAGCAATTCGATCTCTCCAAAGTATGGATTCCAGCTTTCTCTAAAAAAAGCTGGGAAAATTGCAGAAAAGACTTTCGGTGAGCTTTTGTGGGGGAAGCCGATTTTTTTAAATGGATGATGAATTTTGCAATTGTGATGAATTCCAGTGGATCCATGATCTCAAGAGGGACATTAAATAATGCTGTCATCAGTTTGTAAAGATGTGAAAAATTTAAATTTTGTTGTTTCCGATGCAAAATATATAAAAGGCGTTGTTTTACTTTTATGTTGTTTTTTGAGAGAGAAAATTGGGTAACAAAATAATCTAAATGAGATGCAGAGAGATCCTCAATATCTAAATTTAAATAAGTATTTATCACAACATATTCTGGATCATTTTTGCGTAGAATGTTCTGATCAAAGATTTTTTTTAGACAATTTTTGACTCTATTGAGATGAGCCTCTTTTAACATAGGATGATTTGGAGGGATACTAAAGACAACATCTAAAAAAGCTTTTTTCACATAAGGACAATCTTTTGGTGCGTCATTTAATAAATGAAGATCGAAAGTTAGAAAAAGTTGTGTATGTAAAACATCCTGTTCACTTTTGCAAATATGAAAATTAGAAAAACATTCCCTAATGCATCTGATTTTAAAAGCCATCTTTTCATAAAAATTAGCGCCTTGTACATGTTTGACAAAGAAAATCCAGAAACCGTTAAATGGACGTGTGTTACTTTTTAGATTCCATTCTTTAGGAATGAGCAGAGAGCAGACCAGAATATTTTCCCATAATTGTTTTATTGAAGGATCTGAAAGCTTTTTTAAGCTTTCTTGACATGTTCCAAGGAAGTAATCAAAACTATTTAAAATCTCCAGCATTTCTTTAAAACGATCTGTTCGTTTCAAAAAAGCACAGAGTGTGTTAAAGCAATCAATTCTGAGCTGAACATAATTTTGTGGGGAAGCCAATTGAAGATGTCGATCGGATAGACATGTATTAGCAATAAAGAGGTTTTCGCTGCAATTAGAAGACATCAGACGCTTAAGAATGGCCTCGATAAGGGGGGTATGCTCCCTAAAAGGTGATATTTCTAATTTTTTTGTATTTCTTGTTTTAGAAATTGTAATCGGCGTTCTTTGTTCCTCGAAAAAAAGCAATTTGCCCGCCATGTAGATTAAAGACTCACTTTGAAGTCCAGAACGTAGGCTTAAGGTATAAATGTGGTTGAGCACATCACAGATTGGCATATAATCAATGCGTTTCCCTGTCCAATTCTCATGCAGAAATCCGAAATACTTAAACATGGAAATGCTCATTTCACCAATAAGACTTTTATTCAAATGTTTGGGGCCTGCGCTTTTGAGTGTTTTTAATAGGTTGTCGTGTAGGGAAAGGAATGGATGATGATGAATCTTTGATAAACCAGATTTTAATAATTCCTCTAAATAGTCGAAAGCTTTGCTGAAAGAAGAGAAGTCTCTAAAGTTCACGCATAAATTTAGATACGCGAAGATCAATGTAAATTTGTGGACTTCCCATTGAGTTTGCTGCTGGGTTTGAATGCACTCTAACTTCTCATGAATTTTGGAAAGCAATTCTTGTTGGGGTTTAAAATGGGGTGTCGCAGTGAACAGCTTAAGAGATTGCTGAAGAAACATGACCGGGTCCTGTATTTCAGGATCAACTAAAAAAAAAGCCGAAAGAGATTGCACATGCATATGTTCAAAAATACAGGTGATTAATGAGCTTGTATGTACTTCTTTATGGATGAGCACTGAGCTGGCTTTCTCGGCTAAATAGTCCAAAAAACTCTTTTGTATATTTTTGTGGTGGGATTGTGTGACTTCGTGGATGACTCGTTCCCAAAATTTTGGATGAATGGGAGGCATGCAATTTATAAAGCTGATAAATCCAACAAGGTTGTTGGTACGAATGAGAGAGAACGCGTATGTTTCGCTGATCGAATTCCATCCTATCTCTTTCAAAAATTTTTTGTGTTGAGCCGCGTCTTTTTTATTTTCAACAAATTGCTTAAAATGGAGTGTTGCTTTAATGGTCTCTTCTTCAGAAAGGGGGCAAAGTAAAAGTCGTTTTAAGGTCTTTTCTGCATCGCCTGTTAATTCCATTTGGATACATATTTTTATTTCTTCAAAAAGTAAGTCTTTATAAGCTTCTAAATCGGATTTCTTCAATTGATCTTTCATTTTTGAAATATTATCTATATTTTCACCAGGAAAATCAGAATATTCAAGACGTAAATAGATATAAGCTTGAGACAAATTTTTAATTATTTCAGAATTTTTAAGCTGTTCATCTTCGAGCTCGTTTAAAATAAAAATAAAATGGGAGAACAGGGCGTCTTGATTTCGATCTGTTTTTTGCAAAAGATAATTTAGTAAGATCAAAGATTTTGATGGGTCTTGCTTACACCATTTTGTTATAAGAAAATAAGCAATCTCTGCAAGTGGGTTTTCAAGGATGAAATCTAAGGCTTTAAAGTATAAAACCCAACTTTCCTGATTTGAAAAATCAAAAAGTTCATCTAATTTTAAATGCACAACTTTTTCAGTAGATAGTTTAGCTAATCGTTCAAGTTCTTCAGAATAGATTTTTAGAATATTTTTTGTTGTGACTGAAATGGTCTTGTTTTGTTTTGTCGGATCGTAGACTATGGGTAAATAAAAAGATTTGCTTGCGATCAATGGAGTTGTCATAGTTAGCTCGAATCTAGATATTGGAAGTATTTGTTTGCTTGCTAAGGCGTTATATAAATTTTTATTTTTTGTTAGAAAATAGCTGAATTTTAGATAAAAAGATAGCTTTATCCATTATGTCTGAAGGACTTCTATGTAATTAAATTTTAATATCTTTATTTATTCCTTCCATTTTATTACTGAAATAACTACAATTTTTGCTGTTTATTCAGAGGTGAATAAAAAAATATGAAAACAGGACTTTTTGTTGTCCAAAGTTTGACTTTCTTCAGCTCACAAATGCGTATCCCTATCCGCTAAGCTAAAAAATCCCTTCCTACTTAGTGAATTTGCATGAAAATTTTTGGAAAATAAGTTATACTTGACAAAGAGAGGTCTAATAAAATATAGCGAATTCTTATTCATAAAATTACTTGCCGACCAATACCGCGTCCGGCTTTGCTTTTTGAACTTTCTTCGATATCTTTTGGCTAGATTTCGAATGTTGTGGTCTCACACCTCGTGTAGATCTTGGCATCTAAAACCTAGAACAAAATTATCTGAAAATTTGAAAGGCAGAAGGAATGGTATGGAGAGCATTCCCGTAGGTAGGGTAGATTATGAATAAAATCGAATAGATTGGTCTATAAGGAGAAACGAATGGCGCTGAAAAAAACTGAAGTGGCAAAATTTAAAAAAAGACTAGAAGAGATGCGCGATCATCTGACGCGTATGTTGAAAGGATCGACGGAAGAAGTCAAGAAACCTGACGAAGCGACCGGCTATTCTCAACATCAAGCTGATCAAGGAACCGATGACTTTGACAGAACAATCAATTTGGAAGTAACGACAAGAGAATATGCGATTTTGAGACAAATTGATCGTGCACTGGAAAAAATTCACGATAATACATACGGGATTTGTGATGTGACTGGTGAAGAAATTCCTCTTGCACGTTTAGAAGCAGTTCCTTATGCTTCCATGACTGTGAAAGCTCAAGAAAAGTTAGAGAAAGGTCTCATTTAGGTATGATGAAGTTTAAAGCATTCTGGATTAGTATCGTCGTTTTGATGTCGGATATGATATCTAAGTATTATGCTTTTCACTATTTGCCTAAGCCCTTGTTTGAATCTTACTGGTATCCCTACGGTGGGATACCGGTTTTCCAAGATTTTTTTGGGGTTCAATTTTCACTGAATTACGTGGAAAATAGAGGTGCAATCGGAGGGATATTTGCCGATTTTCAAGAGTATCTGCTTGTTTTCCGCATTCTTTTAATTGCCTCATTATTTTGTTATTTACTTTTTTATCGTTACGAAAAAAAGTTAGAAATCCCCCTTGCTTTGATTATTGGGGGGGCAGTCGGAAATATTGTCGATTATTTTTTGTATGGACATGTTGTCGATATGCTTCACTTTGTTCTGTGGGGTTATGATTATCCCGTTTTCAATTTGGCTGATTCAGCCATATGCATTGGAATTGTCTGGATTTTCCTTTATTCCTTTGTTTCCACTTCACCTAAGTCTTCTACAAAAGCGAATGTATGATGAAGTCTCCTCTGCGTGTTGTCAAGTTAGAGGACGCCATCCCTTTGCAGGCCTCTAAATGGTTAAATTTGCAACTACTCATTAGTAGTGAACAGATGGAGTCTCTTTTCGAGGAATTAGGGTTGTTTTATATCTACTCGATTGGTCGGGTAGTGGAATGTGGTGCAGGGGAAATCTTGCGTGATGACTTCTTAAAAGCTTATAAAGATTATATTCAGACTTTGCTAGCTGGAAAGCTTCCGGACTATCAAATCACCTCTACTTCTTTTTCTTCGATCTTTACTTCGGATTTAGACGCCCTTTATTGCATTCAAACAGGTGAAAACCAGCAATTAGTTCGCATTGGAAAGCCTGTTATTCAAGTTCAAGCCCATACGTTGGATTATTCTCCGCTTGATGGCAAGTTTCGTTCCATGATTTTTGGGCAAGATCATATCCCTTGGGGAATCCAATTTTCTTATCCACAGATTCACCAAGATGGCAAAGACGTTGTGCAAACTCTTCATCGTAAGGATTTAAATACGGAGTTATTTCGTCGCTTGCAAACTTGGGTGCGTTTAAATACAATACCGACAGCTTTTTCGGTTGATGAAAAAAAAATCAATGTACCGGTGAGAATCGGAAAAGATTGTTTTTCTTGGATCAACCAACACTGCCAACTCGTGAAAAAAAATCTTAGAGTGATTGTTTAGATTTAACAAATCGGATGTGTTCCCGATGGATATCTTTTTTCAAACTTCCTTACATCCTAATCTTCCTCTTACGGCTCCGATTGCAAATATAGCGCATCGTGGAAATTCTAAAGATGCTCCAGAAAATACTTTGTGCGCTTTTCAGCAAGCACTGGATATCGGCGTGGACTATATCGAAATAGATGTGCATTTAACGAAGGATGGAATTCCTATTGTTATTCACGATCTTTTTCTTTCACGGACATTGCCACATGCTAGGGGCTCGGTCGCAGACTTTAGCTTTTCAGAACTGCAAAAGTGGGATGCTGGCATATGGTTTGATCCTAATTTTGCAGGTCAAAAAGTCCCTTCTCTGGAAGATGTATTGGTTTTATGCAGAGGGAAATGTGGCTTGATGGTGGAGATTAAAGAGGGCTCGGCTTCTCCCAATGAATTAGCTGAAGTTGTCTTGAAAATCATTTCGGCAGAAGCGAATAAAGTTGTGGTAGGATCTTTATCATCAGAAATTATGAAAGCCTTACGAGAAAGACAGTCTTCCCAGCCTCTAGTTTCGATTATTGAGGAGGAGAAAGAGTGGCAGCAACATGTTCAGTACGAACCCGACATTGTCGCCATGCACTATGGATTGATCACCCAAAGAATGCTGAGTCTGTTAAAGCAGATGAAAAAGAAAGTGTGGGTGTGGACTGTAGATGATCCTGGAATGATGAATTATCTTATCCAAGCTCACGTGGATGGCATTATTTCGAACTGTCCACGTGAACTTAAACAGGTATTGAGTTTGCGCTAGATTTTTTTGGCTGAGTGACTGTCTGCATAACGTGCGATTGAGCCAAGCTCAGCTTCAATGCTTAGTAAGCGGTTATATTTCGCGACTCTGTCCGTTCTGCACAAAGACCCTGTTTTAATCTGGCCCGAATTTGTAGCCACGCAAATATCTGCAATGATGCTGTCTTCTGTTTCACCCGAACGGTGAGAGATGACTGCGGAATAAGCGTGTGTTTGGGCGAGCCGAATCGTCTCTAACGTTTCTGTTAATGTTCCAATTTGATTAACTTTGACTAAAATAGAGTTCGCAATTTTTTCCTCGAATCCTTTTTGTAAAAATTTAGGATTCGTCACGAAAATGTCATCGCCAACGATTTGAATTTTTTTACCTAATTTTTCTGTTAAATACTTCCAGCCATTCCAATCATTTTCGTCCAGGCCATCTTCAATGGAATCGATCGGGTATTGATTGCAAAGGGATGCTAGGTAATCCGTCTGTTCTTGTGCCGATCGCTCTGCAAAAGTTTGTTTTTGCCGCTTCTTTTTCTTTTCGATATAGGTCTTATTGGCTTTATCATAGAACTCAGAAGCTGCACAATCCAAGGCTAGTGTCACTTGCGAGCCAGGATGATAGCCTGCTTTTTCAATGGCCGCTAAAATATATTCGATGGCGGCTTCATTAGATGGCAGATTAGGGGCAAATCCGCCTTCATCGCCAACGGAAGTCACATGCCCATCTTCTTTTAAAATTTTTTTCAAAGTGTGAAAAATTTCAGCTCCCCAACGGATCGCTTCACGAAAAGAGGGGGCGCCAGTAGGGCGAATCATAAATTCTTGAAATTCCAACGAGTTGTCTGCATGGGCACCGCCATTCATAATATTCATCATAGGGCAGGGGAGAATATAGGTGTGGCTTCCGCCAATGTAACGATAAAGGGGTAAATGCGCAGTGGCGGCTCCGGCGCGAGCTAATGCTAAGGATGCACCTAAAATGGCATTTGCACCAAAACGTCCTTTATTTTCAGTCCCATCGGTAGAGATCATGAGCAAATCTAATTCTGTTTGATCATAGACGTGTCTTCCAATCAAGATCTGCGCAATGGGCCCGTTCACGTGGGCAATCGCTTGCTGGACTCCTTTCCCATGGTAACGAGAGGGGTCGTTGTCGCGTAATTCAACGGCTTCGTGTTCACCTGTAGAGGCTCCAGAAGGGACGGAGGCTTTGACTACGATATCTCGATCGGTTGCTAAGGTGACTTCAAGGGTTGGATTCCCACGAGAGTCTAGAATTTCAATCGCTTTAACAGATCGGATGTAAGCCATATTTACCTCACTTTGTGTTTTAAAGATTCAACGGCGCAAATGTTTTTGTGTGATGCTATGCAAAAGGTCGTGGTAAGATTCAAAGCGCAGAAGAGAGATTTTGCCTTCTTCTACAGCCTGAATGACAGCGCAATCTTCTTCATGTAAATGGGAGCAGTTCGGAAATTTGCATGTGCGTCCAACCCGATAAATTTCAGAGAAGTAGCTTTCTAATTCATTTTGGTCCAGGTCCCAGACTCCAAAGCTTTTTATTCCAGGTGTATCGATGCACCATCCCCCAAAATCGAGTGGCATAAGATGTGTTGTTGTTGTCGTGTGAGCCCCTTTTTTAGTGCGGTGCACGATTTTCCCGATACGCAAATCAGATCCGATCAGAGCATTAATCAAAGAGGATTTTCCTACGCCTGATTGACCAGAAAAAACGGAAGATTTGTCGCGCATTTGTTCTTTTAATGCCTCAATACCTTCTCCTGTAACCGTGCTTACAGGGATAACCTTTAAGCCTGCTTGACGGTATCCTTCTAAAAATGTCTCAAAAAGAGCTTTTTCTTGCTCGAGTATGGGATCTTCAGCATCTGATGTGGAGAGCAGATCTATTTTATTTACCACAATAATGGGCGTCATTCCCCCTTTTTGTGTGGCAATAATATAACGATCTATTAATGAAGGTTTTAGCGGGGGGCTCAAAACGGAAGCTGTAATTAATACTTGGTCAATATTGGCGGCGATAAGCTGTTCTTTGCGCCTGGAAAGGTTGTCTGCTCTTGATAAGATTGTCTTGCGAGGTTCAACATGTGCAATTAAACCCTCTTCCGGAGTAGTTTTTTCAAAAAGAACAAAATCGCCAACCGTGACTAAATTTTTTGCTAATCCTCGTTCTTTTTTCAAAACTCCACGTAAGGTACACAGAAATTCTTGGTCGCCACTAGCGACGAGGATTCCCTGTGGAACAATGGAGATGACGCGACCTTTGTCTAATTCATCTCTGGAAAATTTTGCATTACGCTGTTCAGCTAATTGTTTTTCATGCTTTTCCCGATCTGTTTTTTTATACTTGGAGCGATCTTTTTGAGAGGCGAGTTTTCTTTCTAGACGGTGTGCTTTGCGATCATTACCAAAATATTCATCTTCGATTGGGCAAGCAACCCATTTTTTTTGACGTTTTTTCTCTGAATTCATATCTGACTAAAATAAGGGTTAAATAAATGTATTTTAAACCAAAAATGGGTCGAGATCAAGAGGAATAACAAGAAAGCATTCATTAGATGAGAATTATAGAGCCTATAAAAAGGCCCTAATTCATTAGATCGATTAATGCTTTCTTTTTAAATAATATGTACATTCTTTTAAATGTCTTTCACATTCTTTTTGATAATGATGAATTTCGATCAGATTTCCTTTAATCAGTATTTTATAATGTGCATTTTCTTCTAAAGAGAGCATGAAAAGAAAATGAGCTTTATAAACAGATAAAAAACATACTATGTTTTCGAGTTTTCTTTTGACTACCGCAACGTTTTTAATGTCTTTGGTTAATTCATCTAAAGCATGCACGTTTCCCAATTCGTGATTCATTGTGTTTTCGACATCCACCATGCCTTGCAAAATCATCTTTTCTTTATCGTGACTTAAGGGGGCGAGCTGTTCTCTGATCACATCTCTGATCACAAGATGGTGAAAGGTGTGGCAGACAGATGTGCAAATGCTTGATTCTTTTTTTAAAAAACCAAAGATATAAATTTGAATCGATTCTGGTAAGACTGTAAAAAAAAGAGATTGTGACTGTGAGACGGATAATGGTTCAATCTGTGTTATATTTTTGCTGGCCAGATCTCTTTCCCTGGAAATTTCTTGGGTAAAGTGATTTCGGTCGTTTTGGCCAGGAAGGTTCGTCGCTTGAAAATGCATTAGGAGGCGTCTGTAGTCTACGTAGTCGTTCAGCTGCATGGGGTTCCCTTTTGTGTTGAAGAAATCGTCTGATTTGATATCCTGATATATTTTCAGAGGGATTCATGAGAAAATATATTTTTTGGATACTTTTACTATTTAGCTATCCACCCCTTCATTGTCAAAGTAATCTCCCAAGATTAGATGAGCTCTCCATAGAGGAGAAAGTCGGCCAGCTTTTGATGGTGCATTTTTACGGGACAGAGGCTAATGGGGATGCAAAAAAACTCATTCAGGATTTTCATATTGGAGGAATCATTTATTATGAGTGGGCTAATGGATTAACGGATGCCCAGCAAGTGCAAATTTTAAGCCGAGGGCTGCAGTCTTTGGCGCGGGAACGGGCTCATCCGATTCCTTTATTCCTTGCGATTGATCAGGAAGGGGGCGTGGTTAATCGATTGAAAAACGGTTTTACGCAATTCCCAGGAAATTATGCTTTAGGTCAAATAAAAAAAGCAGGGGATGCCGAAGCTTGTGCTTATGCCACAGGATTGGAATTAAAGAGTGTGGGGATTAATGTAAATTTGGCTCCCGTTGTTGATGTGAATTGTAATGAGAAAAATCCGATTATAGGTATTCGGGCTTTTGGATCATCACTCAAAGATGTGGCTTCTCTCGGAAAGGAAATGATGGAAGGATTTCGAAAATCCTCTATTTTGTCCGTATTAAAACATTTTCCTGGTCATGGTGATGTTGAAGTTGATTCGCATCAAGCTTTACCTTGCCTGAACAAAACAAGAGGTGAATTAGATCAGGTCGAACTATATCCTTTTCATCAACTTCTCCCTCTTTCGGAGGCCGTGATGACATCTCATTTGTTTGTGCCCGCGCTTGATGCAAAAACATGTATCACTTTTTCATGCGATGCTGTGACGCAAGTCCTTCGAAAAGAGATGGGTTTCGAAGGGGTGATTTTGACAGATTCTTTGGCTATGCAAGGATGTTTAGGGCAATCTCAAGGTGTCGTCGATGCTGCCATTCAAAGCTTTAAAGCGGGTCATGATGTGCTTTTATTGGGTGGAAAGCAGCTGTTGGGAGAAGGAGGGGGATTTGAAATCACGATCGATGAGATTGCAAAAATCCATCAGACCCTTGTGTTTTTAGTCCAAACGGGAGAAATTTCTGAGCAGAGACTCGACGCATCTGTTCGGAGAATTCTAGCAGCCAAAAAAAATTATGCATGCCAAGATCTTGCTCTATCATTTGATCCATCTATTCATCAACAATTGGCACAAAAAGTAGCGGATACTGCCACAGAAGTTAAGTATTGTCAGCTTCAAGAAAAAGTTAGTTTAAAGACTCAGCGCATCCTTCTTGTGTCACCTTCTATTTGTCAGGAGGCAATAGAAAAAAGTGACTTAATGCACTTAGCTCCTTTGACAACCCGGTATTTTTATGATTCATTAAGTCCTGAAAAGGAAGCGTTTGATGCGGGGGTAGCCTTAGCTGCGCGGTCCGACTTATGCGTATTCTGTACTTACAATGCATGGCGATATCCGCAACAAGTCACGTTTGTTGAGGCATTGATAAAAGAGGGGCTTCCTGTTATTGTGGTTGCAGGGCGAGATCCTTGGGATCAAACTTTATTTTCAAAAGCATCGATTGTCATTTGCACTTACAGCCCTGTTTGCTGCTCTTTTAATTCTGCTGCACATTTAATTCGCCAGGAGTATCAATGCGCGACTACAAACCCTTAATTTTTTCTGTTTTAGGACTTTTACTTTGTTTTGCTTTGCCAAATCATGCTCTTGAAATTTCTCCTGAGCAGGCTCGCCAATTGGGTGAGCAAATTTGGAAGAATGAATGTAAAAAATCGATTGCGGGTTTAACGTCTTGGAATGCAGGGGAGGAGTTTGCTTCGCTTGGGATCGGGCATTTTATTTGGCACCCCAAAGGTTCTGATTCTCCTTTTAAAGAATCCTTTCCAACTCTAATCAAGTTTTTGTGTAAGCAAGGGATTGCGCTTCCTAATTGGTTAATGCAAGCAGACGGATGCCCTTGGAAGACGAGAGAGGAATTTCTTGCGGCTCAAGATGAAAAAAAGCTGACGCGTTTACGTCAGCTTTTACTAGAAAGTATTGATCTGCAAATTTATTTCATGTTCGAGCGTTTAGAAAAGTCTCTGCCCATTCTAGTTGAAAACCTAACTTCTGAAGAGCAAAACAAAATTCATACGCAATTTTGTCAATTAAGTGAATCTGTGACGGGAACCTATGCATTATTGGATTATGTAAATTTTAAGGGAGAGGGTGTTTCTCCTCAAGAAAGATATCAAGGAATTGGATGGGGGTTACGGCAAGTTTTGCTTGGTATGAATCCATCTTCTGAACCTGTTAAAGAATTTGCGCGGAGTGCGAGTGCTGTTCTTAAAAATCGCGTGGAGAATTCCCCTCCGCAAAGAAATGAAAAGAGATGGCTAGAAGGATGGCTAAATCGTGTCCAAACCTACGTCACCTATTCTGCCAACGGATGAAATTGTTTTATCTAGGGAGTTGCATTTCTAGGTTGATTTATATGTTGCGACTCTCGTATGATAATGCTAACTATGAAAGTTTAGAGTGATTTTAAAATAATTGTAAACTAAATCACCCCTGACTTAATAAGCATTTATGCAAGATAAATTTAAAAAGTAGGTTAAGGTTAAATGACAGTTGTTAAAGTGCGGGTGGGAGAACCCCTTGATAAAGCTCTTAGAGCTCTTAAAAAAAGACTCGACAAAGAAGGCGTCATGAAGTCTGTTAAAGCCCATCGTTTTTATTCTAAACCATCAGTAAAAAAACGAGCTAAGTCTAAAGCTGCCTTAAAATATAAAAAGCAGCGTTAAAAAAAAGTAAGGCTGTCAGATAACGCTCATGTCGGTTTATGCGGCCTTTTCTTAAATTTCTCTCTTATGATCGAGGAGATAAATTGGGATGTCATTCAGCCCTCTATAAAGATCAAATTTCCAATTAAATCCAAATTATAGCGTGACATGGGTACTTATGTACTGCCAACCGCTCATAAGTGTGAACCCACTTGGTAATAGCATATGTCAGATTATTACAATACTCTAGAAGTTCAGCGAAACGCTACTCAAGATGAGATAAAAAAAGCCTATCGTAAAATGGCTTTGAAGTACCATCCAGATAAAAATCCAGGCGATGCAGAATCGGAAAAAAAGTTTAAAGAGATTTCCGAAGCTTATGAAGTTTTAAGCGACACCAACAAACGACAGTTATATGATCGATACGGAAAAGAAGGTGTTCAGGGTGCTTCTGCAGCTGGGGGGGCAAGCTATTCTTCCATGGAAGAAGCTTTACGTACCTTTATGGGTGCTTTCGGTGGAATGGGCTCTGATTCGATTTTTGATAGTGTATTCGGTGGCGGTGACTTTGGCGGCGGGCATGGCGGTGGCCAGGGAGCCAGACAAGGTGCAAGCAAGCGGGTCAATATCACGTTATCTTTTGAAGAAGCGGCGCGCGGAGTTGATAAAGAACTCGTTGTCACAAACTATGTGACTTGTAAAGAGTGCGCAGGTAAAGGTGCTAAATCCTCTGCAGGCATAAAAAAATGTAATCGTTGTGGCGGTGCTGGACAGGTTTTTGAACAGCGTGGTTTTTTCAGTATGTCTATGACTTGTCCTCAATGCCATGGTGAGGGACGCATGATCGTTGATCCTTGCTCTGACTGTCGTGGAAGCGGTCTTGTTAAAGAAAAGCAACACGTAAAAGTACATATTCCTGCTGGTGTTGATACGGGCATGCGCTTACGCATGAGTGGTTATGGAGATGCTGGTCAGGGTGGAGGCCCTCCCGGAGATCTGTATGTTTTTATCCAAGTCGAAGCCCATGAAATTTTTGAACGAGATGGCAATGATCTATTGCTCGATTTGCCGATTAGTTTTACGGAAGCTGCATTAGGTTGCAAAAAAGAAGTGCCTTCTTTATTAGCGCATACCTGTCGAATTACCATTCCTGAAGGCACCCAAAATGGGAAAGTTTTCCGAGTAAAAGGGGAGGGTTTTCCGAATGTCCATGGACAAGGAAAAGGTGATCTTTTAGTAAAAATTTTCGTCGAAACCCCGACAAAACTCAGTAAGCGAATGAAAGAGTTACTCGAAGAGTTTGCTCAATTAGAAGATGCAACCAATCTTCCTACTCGCAAAGGCTTTCTAGATAAAATTAAGGGGCTTTTTCATTAAGAGTGACTGTTAGCCATACGCATTTTTAAACCCTCAAGTAAGTTTTTTAGACTATTTGAGGGTTTTTTATTTATCGTGTTAAGGCAGGATGCTCACTAAAATAGATTGGCTTACTGCTTTTATGCTGAAGAGCGATGCTAATATCTAGTTTAATTCCTCTGTTTTGAAGAGCTCCTTGCACAACTTGAAGAGCTGTTTCCGGCGTGTTACATTCACTCGAAAGGTGTGCTAAATGCACATGTTTGAGCCCTTCATGCGCAATATCACACAATAATTCCCCACAGGCTTCATTTGAAAGGTGACCACTACGGCTTAATACGCGCTGCTTGTAAACCATCGGTCGTGGAGAGGCATGTACCATAGAGGGTTGATGATTGGCTTCGACATACAAGTAATCGCAATTTTGTAATTGATGGCGTACAAGTGAGGTGACAAAACCTAAATCAGTGCAAAACCCTAATTTCAATTGATCTGTTTTAATGGTGAAGCCGACCGGATCGATCGTGTCATGTTGGATACTGAAAGGGTGAACTTCCAAATCTCCAAAAAGAAATGATTCTCCAGTTGTAAAGATTTTAAATTTTGGGCAATCATGGAAGCATTCTACAATCCCCTTTGCAGTTTCATGATTTGCAAACACGGGGATTCCTAATTTGTAAGCTAAAACTCTTAGTCCCTGAATATGGTCCGTATGTTCATGGGTAATAAAAATCGCATCAATGTCCGTTAATTCGACATTCAATTGAGCGAGCTCTTCTTTAATTCTTTTTCCACTAATACCCGCATCAATCAAGATTTTTGTATGGGGCGTTCCAACATAGATACAATTTCCTTTGGAACCTGAAGCTAAGGGACAAAAACCTTCCATTTGAAACCATGAATTTAAGAGATTAAACCAGCATTTTTAGCATACATACGGAATCATTGGAAGGATAAAGGGCGTTTTTTTAACAAGAATCGGTTTTTAATTATTATGTTGACTTAATTTGGTGCTAAAACATATTCTGCGTTGAAAAAATCAAAAAAAAGTTAGTTGGGTAAATATTACTTGAATAGGAGACTATGATGACGAATTCCCCAAAAATAAGTTTAAAAAATGGCGAAGAGCCAATTAATAATCGTTTAGATGCTGTAGCAAAAAGCATGCAGAAAGGAAAATGGCTTTCTTCAGAGCTACAGGTTGTATACAACGGACGTTTATGGAGAGCATTTAGGGGGTTTTTAAAGTTATTGGGTTTTAAAATTGACCGTAGAGATTCTGTGCATATTGCTGAAAAATTACACGATTATATCAATTCAAATAAAGATGAGTTAATAAAAGATTTTAGTCATGTAAATCAAAATAGCCAAAATCTTGAAATTATCTTAAATAGAATCCTCCCTCTAAAAATTAGAAATCGAAATGATTCTGTTGGAAAATGCTATAAAATGCATTTTGAAAAATGCAAGGCGCTATTTAGTCCTGAGGAGTTAACAAAACAGAAGCTTGCTCAAGAAGCGGTCCTGAGATTACAAGAAGAATTAGCACAAAAAGCTGCAGAAGATCAGCGAATTGCGGAAGAGCAAGCTAATAAAGAAAAAGAGGAAAAAACAGGCCAAGACACTCAAGAAGGTGAAAAAACTGAACCAAAGGCTCCTGAAAACGAACCTGTGGGAGGGCAAGCTGGTGTTCAAGAGCAAGCGACAGACGATGAAAAAAAAATAGCAGAAGAAGAAAATGCTCCGGAAGCTGAAACAGAAAAGGAAACGAAAGCACAGGAAGAAAAATCAGAAGCAGAGACTTCCAATGAAGCTGAAACTCAGCAAGAAGAAACTGAAGAGCAAGCCAAACAAAATATTATAGCTAATTTTGAGGAAGAAATAGCTTCAGACACTCAGCAAAAAGCTGAAGTAGAAAAAGCGAAGCAAGCTGAAGAGCGACGAATTGCGGAAGAGTTAATCATAGGTGATTTAGCTAACGATTCTTCAAAAGAAAATTTAGAAGTTGAGCAAAAAGATGGCGCGACTCAAGTAGAAGCGAAAAATCACGCTGAAGAAGGCCTTGTAAAGCAAGAAGAAGAGCGTGTAGCAGCTTTAGAAGCTCAACAAAAAGCTGAAGAAGCAGCAAAAGCTGAAGAAGAAAAAAGACTTGCCGATGAG
>NZ_BAWW01000064.1 GCF_000875975.1 Parachlamydia acanthamoebae
CCTATATCTATGACGCCGATGGCAATCAAATAGAAACCAGCACCTATTCACATGCCGGTGTTAGCACAGTTAAAACGACCTATAATTGCCATAACCCACTTCTGTCACCGATCCAGAAGGCAATGTCACACGCATAACCTATCGTTATGATTATAAAGATCAGTACGGCCTAACTGTTCCCTATTCAGAAACCACCGATCCCAAAGGAAACATAACCGTTTCCATTTACAACACACACAATCAAATTGCAACTCTGCAAATCAAAAATGCTCTCGGTCAAATTCTTCAACAGCGGGAGTTTTTCTATGATGGAGTGGGACAGCTAATTGAAGCACGTGAAAAAGTCTTTAAGGTAGACGTCTTTGATCGGGAAGTCATCACAAAATGGACATACAATTCCATTGGAGACGTCGCCTCTTGCATCGAAGCAGTTGGAACACCTGAACAAAAAAGTACTTTCCACACCTTTAACAACCTCAGCCAAAAGATTTCCACACTAAAACCTGACGGCAATCTGATCTATTTCACCTATGATGGAAAAGGTCGTCTATCAGCTGTAGCTTCCGCTGACCAAACGCTCTCCTATGCCTACACCTATGATCTGAATGATAATCCTATCCTCATTCAGAATCTCATCAATCATACACAAAATACAAGATCCTATGATAGATGTGATCGCCTCATTGAAGAAACGTTGGGCAATGGTCTGCAGATGAAATATGTATACGACCGACAAGGACGCGTTCATTCCAGTACACTTCCTGATGGTAGCCACGTCGTGTACGGCTACAACGCGGTAGATCTAACAGAAGTTAAACGAATCAACCTTTCAGGAGAACAGCTTTATTCCCAAACTTACCGCTATGACCAAGCAGGTAATCTGATCCAAAAAGATCTGCCTTTCAGCATTGGTCAAACAACGTATACTTATGATTTGCTTCATCGGCACAAGTTCATTCAGTCTCCACATTTCAGTGAAACAGGAGTTACATATGATGCAGTTGGGAATCTTCTTACACAAACTTACACCGATCCAATTGGTCGTTTGCCTTGTC
>NZ_BAWW01000065.1 GCF_000875975.1 Parachlamydia acanthamoebae
AATGGAATTCGTTAAAGATAATTTAAATGAGGTGAACGCGTTATCTTCTGAGCTACTTAATTTAGTTGATTTTAAGTCTGGTGTTTTTTTTACCTTATTAACGGTAGATTCCAATCTTGAAAGACTTTATGAATTTGAAAACGGCATTATTCTTCCTCAAAATCCTATAATTGTTTCCGAAACTAATGGAAAAAAATCGCGTCATCAAAGAGTGCCCACAATAAAGGAAGAGTTAAGTGATTTTATTTTTCACAAACTCAGTCTCAGTAATAAACTTTCCTGTATTTTTGATGAGGTTACAAGAAGCCCTGATGA
>NZ_BAWW01000067.1 GCF_000875975.1 Parachlamydia acanthamoebae
GATGTGATCGCCTCATTGAAGAAACGTTGGGCAATGGTCTGCAGATGAAATATGTATACGACCGACAAGGACGCGTTCATTCCAGTACACTTCCTGATGGTAGCCACGTCGTGTACGGCTACAACGCGGTAGATCTAACAGAAGTTAAACGAATCAACCTTTCAGGAGAACAGCTTTATTCCCAAACTTACCGCTATGACCAAG
>NZ_BAWW01000068.1 GCF_000875975.1 Parachlamydia acanthamoebae
GCCTGTGAATGTTTGAAAAAAGACAAAGATCAATTATTTAGCTTTTATGATTTTCCAGGCATGCATTGGCAACATATAAGAACAACGAATCCAATCGAATCAACATTTGCAACTATTAGGCACCGCACACGACAAACCAAAGGCTGTGGGTCCAGAACAGCCACACTTGCCATGGTTTACAAGCTTTCAATGGAAGC
>NZ_BAWW01000069.1 GCF_000875975.1 Parachlamydia acanthamoebae
GAATTTTTTCAAATACACTTACAACAAACATAACGAGCTCACTAAAGGCATTCTAACGGACTGTCAGGAAAATCCCTTTGCCCAATTTAAAATTGAGCGAGAGTACGACGGCCAACATAGAGAAAAAATTGAGATTAAGACGAGTGATGACCGCATCATTTCGTATTTTATTAGAAGACCTAAAAGTCTCAATCAATGGCTTTTAGAAAAGGTCG
>NZ_BAWW01000070.1 GCF_000875975.1 Parachlamydia acanthamoebae
CCTTACTCTATTAAATATCCCGATGGTTCCATTGAAAGAATGACCTACACGCTCGATGGAAATCTGGAAGAGAAAATCGAAAAAAATGGAATGCAAACCGTTTATACCTATGATTATAAAGATCGTGTTCTGACAAGCGAATCATTTTCTCCCGGAGGAGAACCCTTAGGAACGCATTCCTATGAATACTCGGCTTTCCATCTTTTGAAAGAAATAGATGCAAAAGGGCATGTAACCACCTATGAGTAC
>NZ_BAWW01000071.1 GCF_000875975.1 Parachlamydia acanthamoebae
GATAGAGATCATCATAAGCATATTGACAAGGCAAACGACCAATTGGATCGGTGTAAGTTTGTGTAAGAAGATTCCCAACAGCATCATATGTAACCCCTGTTTCACTGAAATGTGGAGAGTGGATCGACTTGTGCTGACTACGTAGATCGTAAGCATAGGTCGTTTGACCGATGTTGAAAGGCAGATCTTTTTGGATCAGATTACCTGCTTGGTCATAGCGGTAAGTTTGGGAATAAAGCTGTTCTCCTGAAAGGTTGATTCGTTTAACTTCTGTTAGATCTACCGCGTTGTAGCCGTACACGACGTGGCTACCATCAGGAAGTGTACTGGAATGAACGCGTCCTTGTCGGTCGTATACATATTTCATCTGCAGACCATTGCCCAACGTTTCTTCAATGAGGCGATCACATCGGTCATAAGTTCGGGTATTTTGTGTATGATTGATGTGATCCTGAATGAGGATAGGATTATCATTCAGATCATAGGTGTAG
>NZ_BAWW01000072.1 GCF_000875975.1 Parachlamydia acanthamoebae
GAGAAATGATTGAAAGGTTGTTGCAAAATCAACCGCTTATGATTCCATATGCATTTTTGCATATTTTGGCAAAATGGGCTGGATACAAAATCGGAAGTATGAGTTCTTGGATGCCGCTCTGGTTGAAAAAGAAGTTAAGTAGCCAGGACTTTTATTGGGTTTCTCAAGATTTCATGCAGGGCCGTTCAAAGATGTTATGATTAGTTGGACATTTCCCGGAAAATTTTCTGC